>NZ_JAYGIG010000116.1:0-118439 GCF_034932105.1 Leptothoe sp. PORK10 BA2
ACGGGCAGCATCAGTCTCTTAACCGATGGAGAACGTCGCTATGGCAACCTCTTGTTTGAGATTTGTCATGACGTGATCCGCAATGGCAAACCCGGACGACCGTCGAAGCGATTACCCAAAGGTGTGAGAGTGCGATTGAAAAACAAAGGGTCCAAAAAACGCCCAGGTCGTCGTCGAAAAAAGTATCAAGCGCCAGTCCCTGAACACCCTCAAACAGAGCATCAGGTCAAAGACAGTAGCATCCATGCCAATCATGTTGAGGCCTTTAATGCCTCTATTAGAAGGCGCAATGCTGCCTTTCGACGCAAAACCAACACCTATGCTAAATCTCGAATACACTTACAAAGAACCCTTAATCTCTACTGGGTGGTGCACAACTTTGTTCGGGTTCATTTCACCACTAAACAGGTCCCTGCTGTGAAGTTAGGAATTTTGGAGGCAGGGATATCTTGGTCGCAGTTATTTTCTATTCGATATGCTGTCTAGCCCACTGAAGCCAAGTGTTTCAAGGCACCCAGTCGACGGAACCAGTGCCTCTTTTAACAAACTTGAATTAATCGAGGTGCCCTTAAGCCTACAGTAATTGAGGGCGTATTTTCAAGCCTGCAATCCTTGTGAAAAATGTTTTCCTCTTGCAGGTTGGAATCCTTATAGAAACTGGATTGTTGCTTAAGGCTTATATTGTCGGATTAATAATTGGTTTTATTAATAGCCAATTTAATGATTCTTCTGGGAATTTTAAAAGTGTTGCTGGCTGATATTTGACAAACCCATGAGAGCATTTAAGAGATTTTCAAAATCTGCTGTTAGAGAATCTGGTTTTACATTATTAGAAATAATAGTAGTTCTCGTTATTGTTGGGATTCTAAGTGCCTTAGTTTTACCAACCTGGAATGGGTCTCAGGAACGATGGCGAGTTTCTGAAGCTCAGAGTAAAGCCTATAGTGCGATCCGTAAGACTCAAGCTATGGCGATGCGTCATAACACGACCTGGCAATTTAGCATTCGTGAATCACTATCGGGTGAGGTAGAGTGGGCCATGCACCCAGTGTCAGGAGTACCTGCTGACTGGGAAACTTTGGGTGATAAAGCTCTAGATCTTGACTTGGCGGATACCACATTGCATAAGCACAATGGGAATTACTATATACGCTTCGACTATAAGGGACGATTGGCCTCACAGACGCGGACGCTTACATTCACTAGTACTAGAGTGCCATCAGTGAAAAACTGTATCGTAATGTCCACACTATTGGGAGCTATCCGTCAATCCCAGGGGCAACCAACACCTAACGCTAGAGGACGGTATTGTTATTAGGTAGGGTAATTTGTATTTAAGTTGCTGGGGAGATATCAATGGATCAATACTCTTATGCTCAAATTGACAGCATAGTTTTTGATCTAGGTGGTGTAATTGTCAATTTGGATTATGGTCTTACCATTCAAGCTTTTAGTAAGTTAGCTGGCTACGATATTACTCAGCAGTATAGTCAGCAGAGTCAAGCGGAGGTTTTTTCAAAGTTTGAGATAGGCAGTATCACTGCCAACGAATTTCGTCAAGGTTTAACACAGCTCTTGCGCTTTGAAGCGAAAGAGCATGATATCGATCAAGCTTGGAGTGCGCTGATTCTGGATTTTCCGCCAGAACGGGTGGAGCTGCTACGACAGCTGGGGCAACAAAAGCGAATATTTTTACTGTCCAATATTAATGAGCTGCATTTGGCGACGAGCGATCGCAAGTTCACCGAAGCCATGGGGACCGATATCGGCACCCTAGCCGATCAGTTTGAGCGGGCTTACTATTCACATTTAGTGGGCGATCGCAAACCCAACGCCAGCATTTTCCAACGGGTGATCGATGAAAATAACCTAGACCCAGCCCGCACCCTGTTCCTAGACGACACCGCCCATAACTTAGTGGGAGCGCAGCAGGTGGGGTTACAAACGATTCACGTGACCCAGGATCGCCCCATCGAAAGCCTGAATTTGCTCAATTTGTAGTGATTCCACACCCTTGGAGCACCATGAAAAAGATAAAATAAGTAAAGACCTTTGGACGTTGTGAGCCCATGAGCTATCTGGATTTTGCCCTGTTTGCCCTATTAGGCATTGGTGCTGGCACCATGTCCGGTATGCTGGGCATCGGCGGTGGCATGATCATTGTGCCTGGGTTGTTTTATCTATTTTCAGTCATAGATTTACCCAGCTATAGCCTGATGCATTTGGCGGCAGGTAGTGCCATGTGCATTATGATTTTTACCTCAGCATCCTCCACCTTTTCCCATCATGTACGGGGCGATGTGCAGTGGGGAATTTTTGGCCGCATTATCGCCGCCATTGGATTTGGCGTAGTGTTGGGAAATGTCCTATCCAACCACCTAGATACTGATTGGCTAGAGATTATTTTTGGTCTATTTCTGCTGGCCATCTCCGTCAAAATTTTGCTTGACTGGAAACCGGCCTTTGAAGAAACCACCATGCCACCCATCTGGGTATTTGCCACTGTGGGAACGCTGATTGGCTTCAAATCGGGCGTTTTAGGTATCGGCGGCGGTGCCATCAGTGTCCCGTTTTTGCTGTACTGCGGTTTACCCATGAGCAAAGCCAGTGGCACCTCCGCCTCATTTACCTTGCCCATTGCCATCGTCGGTACGCTGTCGTTTTTGCTATTGTCTCCAGGCTATGGGAATATCACCTGGTCCACGGGCTACATCTATTGGCCCGCCGTTGCGTTAGTTGCCCCATTCACCATGATCGGAGCCCCCATCGGTACCCAGCTGTCCCACATCATTTCCCCCCAGCAGCTCAGACGGATCTTTGGTTGGTTGCTGGTGGTGATTGGTTTACGCATGTTTAGCGGTGGCATTCAGTTTTTGGCCTAAATGGCCATATCTCCTGACAGTTTTACTACCAAGCTACAAGCATAGCGGCAGCCGTCATTGTCCAATCGCGAAATGTAGGCGACTTGATCAGCTCATCTCCCACAAAAATACCCTCTTCGTAACCACTGTCGCTTAAGGAGAGTACACTGACCTGCTCTTTAATGGGATCTAAAATCCAATATTCAGGAATGCCACGCCATTCGTACTGATTTCGTTTTTCGACATAATCTCGTCTGCTATTTTCTGCCCCAGGACTGACCACTTCCACTACTAGCAGGGGTGGCTCCATATCCAATTTGATCGCAGCTTGCCCCAGCAGACGCATCTGTTCTGGATGTTCTGGACGCAAAACGGTCAAGTCAGGATATCGGTTTTTGGGTTGTCCTGGCATAGCCAGAGCCAGACCCTGCAATCGAATCTGCCGCATATCCACCCATGCCTTGAGAGCTTCATAAAGCTTAAGGGCTCGGTACAGATTTTCATCTGACTCAGGCGGCATTTCAATCAGTTCCCCATTGGTAAGTTCGTAGGCAGCATCGGTACCATGGGCATAGGCAAGATAGTCCTCAAATGTATTTAGTTTTGGTTTTACCTGCACCATGGGGATGACCAATGGAGTTCAGAAACAATCAGATTATAACGCTGGGCAAATTCCTGTAGGGGCGAAACGCCCCGACAGGAATTTGAGCTCCCGCCCTTTGGCATCTCTTACCTAATGGCTGCCGACTTCAGCCACGATCTTTTGCTTGAGTTGTTCTGGCACAGTACTGAGATGGTCATACTGCCACCTAAAGAAGCCCACCCCCATGCTGAGGGAGCGCAACTCTAGAATTAGGGTTTGCATTTCCGCCACGGGTAGCTGGGCCGATACTTCATCCCAGCCGGGCCAGCCGGCTTTGCCGTCGTATCCCATCACCTGCCCCCGACGACCGTTGATCAGGGTGAGGATATTGGAGGTAAAGCGATTGGGTACGGATACCGATAGGGATGCGATGGGCTCCAACAGGGTGGGTTTGCACTCGGGTAGTCCGGTTTGCATTGCTATGCGGGCGGCCTGTTTAAAGGCCTGATCCGAACTATCCACGTGGTGATAGGACCCGTTTTTGAGGGTGACCGATACATCCACGACGGGGAATCCCAGGGGACCTTGCTTGAGGAATTCCCGCACGCCTGTTTCAACACTGGGAATATATTGTCTGGGCACTACGCCACCGACAATTTTTTGATCAAACTTAAAGCCTTCCCCTCGGGGGAGGGGCTGAATGTCGATGTATATATCGCCAAATTGGCCGTGGCCACCGGTTTGGTGCTTGTACCGGCCGCGAATGTCTTCCTTGGCATGGCGGATGGTTTCCTTGTAGGGCACCTGGGGTAGATGGGTGGTCATGGCCAGGTTGTACTTGCGGCTGAGCAAGTCCATGGCGATTTTGAGATGGACATCTCCCTGACCCCACAAAATGACTTCGTGGGTGTCGCCGTGCTGTTCCCAGTGCAGGGCGGGGTCTTCGTCCACTAGCTTATTTAGGGCACCGCTGAGTTTTACTTCGTCATCGCGCTTTTCGGCGGCAATGGCGAGGGAGTAAACCGCTGGCAGAATGTCAGCGGTGGGTAGGGTTTCAGAGGTGTCGACCGTGCTCAAGGTGTCGCCGGTTTTGGCATGTTCTAGGCGTGCGATCGCAACCACACTACCCGCCTCGGCTGCACTGAGGGCCTGCTGCTGATTGCCCATCAAAGAATAGAGACCACCTATGCGATCCCCCCCAAGGCTGGCCCCATCCTTGAGGGTGCCGCGCCACAGTCTTGCTAGGGAGAGCTTGCCCCCTTGGGGACTGTAATAGGTTTTGAGAATTTGGACTAACGGTTCGCTGGAACTGAGATCAATGCCGCGCCGTTCAGCGGTGACCTGGGGTTCGGGAGTTTCCCGCACTAAGGCATCTAACAAGGGCCGGACGCCATAGTCACTGGAGGCTACACCGAGAAAAACGGGTACCACCAGGTCTGCCCCCAGTTCCATTTTTAGATCCTGAATAATCTCCTCTTCTGGTGGCTCGATCTCTTCCAACAGTTCTTCTAATAGATGATCGTCAAAGTCCGCCAGGGTTTCTAACATTTCTCTCCGGGCTGCCTTTTCCTCTGCGGCCAGGCCCTCTGGCAGGGGCACCGGGTCGGCGGCGGCTCCATCGTGGTAGTGATAGGCCTGTTCACTCACCAAATCGATGAATCCCACCAGGTCTTCGCTAGCCCCAATGGGATACTGATGGGGCACCAGGGGACGGCTGGACACCGACTTGAGGGCCTCTAACACCTCGGCAAATGGGGCACTGGCCCGGTCCATTTTGTTGAGGTAGACCACGTGGGGAATTTCCCACTTATCGAGAAAGTGCAGTAATGGCGATACGGTAAGCACCCGACTGGGGTCCGGTTCGCACACCACAATGGCGGCATCTACCCCCATCAAGATATGGAGCGGTTCTTGCAGTAGCTCGATGGAACCAGGACAGTCAAGGAATGTAAAACGAATGCCGCCGTACTCAGTACAGGCGGCATTCGTTTCCACGGTCATTTGGCGATTGCGGGCTTCAGGCGTATGGTCCCCAACTGTACTTCCCTCAGCAATGGAACCTTTACGAGAGATGGTATTAGTGACCGAAAGCAGACTCTCAAGCAGGGTGGTTTTACCACTTGAGTATGGGCCTACAATCGCCACGTTTCGTGAACGAGATATAGCGGCTTTAGCCATAGGTTTACCCCTTTTTCTAAAGAGAAGAAAATTGGCCAAGTTCAGATTGGGGATTTTAGGTTGTAGGGCGTCTGAACTTATCGGTCAGGGGACGCTACCTCTTAACGAACATTGTGGGCGAAATCTTGGGTTAAGAAGGTCTGCTTCCCTGGGTTATATAGCTAGCGTAGCGTTGCTATAAACTCCTAACGACAAGGGGTTTGGAAAAATTTACGAGTTTAAGAAGGGTAAGGCAGGGTTAAGTTTTACGTTTTGACTGTTGAGTTTTGAATAAGGCGAAGTTTGGTTATTTAGGGGGCAATCGTGCTATGTGGGGGATGTCTTCATGGGGGTGATTAGCCCATACAACTCAACACTGCGAACTTAAAACTCAAAATTACGTAACTATTTCCAGTTGTCATTCACGCCAATGAGATTGCCAAACAGCATGATGAAACCACTGATCGTAATGATGATGGCTAGAACTACAAAAATGCCGTCGTAAGCTGCGATATCTTCCATGGAGCAAAAATTGTTTTTTCTACTTTTATAGTTTAGAGGTTAGGGCCCGTTGTCCGTCAAATTTATCGATCATCAGGTCACTGTATCGGGTGGCGATGACACCCACCGATAGCAAACATATTTCCAACTCCGTCGGATCCATGTGTTCCCCACCCAAAATACGATTGACAAAAAATACCGCGCCTGAATCATCGGTCTGAAACGAGCCAAATCGGATCTTTCGATTTTCATCCAGTAAAAATCGCAATAAATCTAACTCGGGGCCGCAACCAATGGCGACACAGCTACTGGCCCGCACGATGGCCAACTCCTTATCTGGGTAGGGATGGGTTTCCCAAGGCAATACCTGTAACTCAATAAATGTGGTGTCTTGGTATAGCAAGTCGAACTGGGGATGTTCTGGGTTGGTCCGTACGGTTTGCTTAAACAGGCTGCTGTTCAGATAATTTTGCACCCTGCCATAGGTCAGTTCCTGACTGCTGTTGGCAAATATCATAAGACTATGGGCATTGGACCTACATGATAAACATTTCGGCACTCACATTTGTGGGACCACTGTTCATTTTGCTTTGGGCAAATGCTTGGGGGCTGCTGTCCGACTCCAGTCGTCCATCCACTAAATTAATAATCCGGTCGGCCACGTCCAGAATGCGATTGTCATGGGTGACCATCAGGACGGTGCAGCCTTCTTCCCGAGATAGATTATGGAGATAGGTGACGACATCTCGACCCGACTTTTTATCTAGGGCAGCGGTGGGTTCGTCGGCCAAAATTAGTTTGGGATGGTTGACTAACGCTCGGGCGATGGCCACCCGCTGTTTTTGGCCACCGGAGAGGGATTTGGGTTTGTAGTCTACCCGGTCGGCCAGTCCCAGGGTACTGAGCATGGTTACGGCCTGGTCCCGTTTGGAGGAAAAATTGCCCGTTAGTTCTACGGCCATTTCCACATTTTGACTGGCGGTGAGGGATTCGAATAAATTGTGGGATTGAAAGATAAAACCGATGTTGCGGCGGACAGTGACTAACGCCCGATCGCCTAGGCCGACTAATTCGTTGCCCAATACCTGTAAACTGCCGTCTTGGAGGCGTCGTAACGCTCCGGCCAGGGTGAGTAGGGTGGTTTTGCCAGAGCCGGAGGGGCCGGTGAGAATGACGATCTGTCCCTTGAATAATTCGAGGGAAATATCAAACAGCACCTGCTTGCTCAGGTCCCCCTCACCAAAGAAGTAGTTGAGATTTTGGATGTGAACCGCGAGGTCATCCCTGGGGGGAGCAACGGTGGATTGTGGTTGAGGTTTAAACATGGTCCTACCCTAGCTCCACACCAGCATACAGTCGTTCGATGGCGGCGGTCGGTATTCGTGGCGCATGGGACTGGCTCGCTCGAGGGCGAAATAGTCTGCGGGGGTGAAGTAGGCGTAGTTGGCGATCATCGGTTTTTCGTTCCTAAAATACATCTGCCGGGTCGGTGGTTTGGACTTTGCGCACTGCGATCGCACCCGACACCAAACACATCAAAAAGGTGGCCATCAACAGGTTCACCACCCGTTCCGGCGTCATTTGAAAAAATAAACCCGTGGCATTTCCTGCTGCCCTATAGAGCAGCTGACTGACACAGACACCAGGGATAAAACCCAACACCGAAAGAATGACCGCTTCCTGCATAACCACCCCCAGCAGGTAGATATTTTTGTATCCCATGGCCTTGAGGGTGGCGTATTCGGCCCAATGGTCAGCCACATCGGTGTAGAGAATTTGGTAGACCAAAATGATACCGACAAAAAAGCCCATGCTGGTGAGCAGGGAAAACACAAAGCCAATGTTGGTGTTCTCCTGCCAATATTTACGCTCCCGAATCACAAAGCCATTGTCTCCATCACGAGCCATCACCAGCACATCATTGGGCAGATTCTGCTGCAGGGTGTTCACCATGCGCTCCACATTGGTACCGGGTTCCAGCTTCACCACCCCCACATCCACCGTGGCAAAGCTGCGCTGATCTTCCTCCGGTCCCCGATCGGCAAAGTAACGCAGAAAGTTCTGATCGCTCATGATCAAATTGCCATTGCCCGAGGCAAAGTCCGTCCCCATAGTAAAGGTGCCCACCAAGCGAATTTGGCGGTCGGCGAGTTCACTTTCCACTCCAGCTTCAATGGGACCCACCTCTGCACGAGACTGGCTATCCATTAGGGCGGTTTCCGGCAGCTTAAGGGCCTGACGATGGGTGACCAATTCAGGAATATTGAGCACCGGCTCATCGGGATTGATGGCAATCACCCGAACAACGCGAGACTTGCGACTGTCGGGATTTTTCCAGTTCACTTCGCTGATGTATAGGGCGTAGGCATCCTTTACTCCGTCGAAGGCACGGACCTGGTATAGCCGTCTGCGGGCAAAGGATCGGGGCACGAACATATTGGTGCGCAGCCGATTGACGATAATCACCTCGCCATTGAACCGATTCAGCAGCTGCAGCTGACTGTCGTACAGGGCATTCATAAACCCGTTAAACATAAACATCAGCAGCACCGCAAACCCTACGCCTGCCAGAGATGTGACAAATCGACGGCGGTCGTGGGTGAGGTTGAGCCAGGCTAGGGGAATACGTTTAATCAAACCCTGGACCTCCTAAAAGATTTCGGCGGGGTCAGCGGTGACGGCTTTTCTGACGGAAATCAGACCCGATAGGCTGCACATGAGCAGGGTGAGAATCAGAACAAAAATAACGCGACCGCCGTTCATGGCCACGGGTAAGGTGCCAGCGGTGGCCTTAGCAGTCAGGTGATAGAGTCCCAAGGCGGCGGCCAGACCAGGAATATAGCCCAGCACCGCCAGGAAAATGGCTTCTTGTAAGACAATTTTGAACAAATATTGGGAGCGGTATCCCATGGCCTTCATGGTGGCGTATTCGGGCAGATGCTCACGAATGTCGGTAAATAAAATTTGATAGACGATCACAGCCCCTACCACAAACGAGACGGCCACCCCCATGCTAAAGATAAAGCCGATGGAGGTGGATTCTAGCCAGTAGGCGGCATCGTGGTCGATGATGCCTGCTTTGGTATAGATTTCCACATCGGCGGGCAGCAGGTTGTCCATAGTTTCGGCTACTTTTTCGGGGGAGGTGCCGGGTTTCAGTTTGACCAGCCCCATATTGATCAAACTGAGGGGCCGAGGCTCTAAATACCGGACAAAATTTTGATCGCTCATGATCAGGGTGCCGTCGGCGGCAAACCCGCCCCCTAGAAAATAGGTACCGCCGATGGTGGCGCTGCGGCGGTCAGCTTCGGTGGTGGTGCCAATGGCCTGGGGACCAAATTCGGGTCGGGAAAATCGGTCGAAAAATACGGTATTGGGCTGACTGAGCAGACGGCGAGCTTCGTTGCCCTGGAATTCGGGCATTAGAAATACGGGGTCATGGGGGTTAATGCCGTAGGTGAAGATGGCCCGGCTTTCTCCGGTTTCTGGATTGCGCCACAGCAGATATTCGCTGTAGAGGGGCATGACGCGATCCACCCCGGCCACCCCAGCCACTTGGTACAGCCGTTCCCGAGGAAAGGCGGTGGAGGTGCTGATTTCTAGGGTTTCTGGTGAGATGATGAATAGCTCTGCGTTGAACTCATCGTAAAAGTTGGTGGCGGTGGCAATTAGCGCCCCCATAAAGCCCAGATTCATGAAAATGAGGATGACGGCGAAGGAGACGCCTGCGATCGCAACCATCAGCCGCGTCCGCTCATGCATCAAATTCGACCAAGCCACCGATACCCTAGCCATGGCTAGCTCTCCCCAGAGTTGTCATGGGATGGGTCCTGGGACTGGCCATCGGCCTTGATATCGATCAGCACATCCACCTGGAGATTGGTCAGCATTGCCACCGCTTCATCCTGGTCCACCGCGACCCGCACCTCCACAATGCGGGCATCGGCATTGGCCGCTGGGTCATCGTCCAACACGTCATTCTTAAAAATCTGCAGGCCGATGGTTTCGACGGTGCCGCTGAGGGAGCCTTCAAAGGCCCCATTGCGGCTGGTAATGGTCACTTTCTGCCCCGGTTTGACCAACCCCACATCGGTTTCATAGACCTCCGCCACCACGTACATTTCAGCCGTATTGCCCAGGGACAGCAGCCGATTATCTGATACGGCTTCTCCGGGGCGGACGTAAATATCCAGAATTTGCCCTGGGGACGGTGCTTTGATCACCGCGCGGTCAAGGCGGGCCTCCGCTAGGGCCAGATTCTGCTGGGCCGACTCTACGCCAGCTTCGACCGCCGATAGCTGTAAATCGGCCTCGGCCATGGATACCTGGGCCTGGGCATTATCCAGCCCCGTATTTCGGGCTAACTCTAGTTGGTTTTTGGTGGCTTCCCCACTGGCAATGTCGCTGAGCAGCTGATCCACCTGTGTTTGTTGACGGTCCAGCTCCTGACGGGTAATGGCACCCTGGCTAAACAGGTCCTGAAAGCGAGCTAAGTCTGTTTCGGCTAGGCTTAAACGGGCTTCGAGGCTGCGAATGGTAGCCGCTTGGGCCTCAATGGCCTGCAACTGGGGCTGATCGATCTGCCCTGCTTTGGTATTGGCTTCGGCAATGCGAGCCGAACCCAACCCCTGTTCCGCCGCCAGGGTTTGCTGGGCCTCCGCCAACTCACTGGCGGCAAAGTTCCGTTCCGCCTGGCGAATTTCGTACATGTCTAGCTCCGCTAGGACCTGCCCCTTCTGTACCTGGGTGCCTTCCTCCACCAGCAGTCGGGCTAAAACACCAGTTTCGGCAGCGGCAATGTCAATCACTTGATCCTTCGGTTCAATCCGCCCCAGTGCGGCCACATGGACGCGTTCGGGGGGTGGTTGGGCGGCCTCTTCCAGGGCGGCCTGTCGGGATTGCTGGGCAGAGCGGAGGGCTAGGAGCGATGCCCCACCAGCCGTTAAAAGCAGCGCCATGCCAATCCAAAAACGGGTCTTTTTCCAAGGGCTTTGGGCCGTTTGTGAAACCATGCTGTATCTATGGTGTGTCCGTAGTGCTGATGTCCGACTTAAACTGAATTAACCATATCTGTTTAGTTTAAGTCTTCTAGAGAGAACCATGGGTCGTAGGAATTGTGTTGACCATTTCCCGGGGTTCTCTACCCATTAGGTTAAATTCATCCAGCTAAATTCATCAACGTCACTTCCCACACCAAACGCGGTTGGACATAGCGAATCAGCTGCTTACGGGCCAGTTCTAGCTGCTCCATGCCTTGCCGATGGCCTTGCTGCCAGCGGCTTTGCTGCAGGTAGTCGAGGAGCCAGAGCTGGGATTCTGGTTCTAAGGTCTGGGCAATTTGACGGGCCAGGGCTAAGGCGCTGTACAGGTTAGGGATGGGTTGGTTAATTTGCTGCAGTAATTCAGTGGGAATGGTTTGAAGCTGTTGCCAACTTGCGATCGCACTGCCCGGACTACCCTGGGCCAAGGACAGAACTTCGGGATAGTTCAAAATTTCCCCCTGACCCAGCTGGGTCAGGACTTGGGCCATGTCAGTGGGGCCTAAGCGCCGAAAGGGAATGGTTTGACACCGGGAAATAAGGGTGGGCAGAAGAGCCTGTTGGTCGGGGACTAGCAGCACTAGGGTAGCCTTGCCGGGCTCTTCTAGGGTTTTTAATAGGCCGTTAGCGGCGGCCTCCGCAATCAGATCAGCGGCCTCGATGACCACAACGGCCCGGGTGGCTTCCAGGGGGGGACGACTGAGAAATCGGGCGATCTCGCGAATTTGCTCCAGCCGGACCTGGGGCCTGCCGCGCCGTTTAATGCCCGCCTCCTGGGCTTCTGCCATGGTCAGTAACTTACCCTGGTGCAGGTAGGTAGGCTCAACCCATAGCAAATCGGGGTGATTGCGAGACTGAATTCGCCGGTTGAGATTTTCTGGCGTTTCACGATTATTGTTCAACAGTATGCTGGCAAAGGTTTCTGCCACCAAGCTACGACCGATGCCAGGGGGACCTACAAATAGATAACCCGGGGCGATGCGCTGCCGGACAACAGCTTGAACCAGCAGCTCAATCGCCTGGGGCTGCCCAAGAATATGGTCAAAGCTTTGGGCAAAGTTCTGGCTGGTCTGCTGCTGGTCTGCCATGGAGTAGAGGATATATGTTCGGGGACGTACTAGGGTTGCCGTACCTAGGGGGCATACCACTGCTGCAAGTAGGTGGAGACGATGGCCTGAATTTGTTCCGCCACGACCGTTTCGGTGGGACTGCCATCCACTGCAATAAAGCCTTCCTGCTGTTGGGCCTGGGCGGCAAATCCGGCATGGACCCGGCGATGAAATTCAATGCCCGCCTGCTCAATGCGGTCAGCTTGCCCCCGGGCGGCCATGCGCCCTAAGCCTTGCTTCACATCCAACTTAATCCATAGGGTCAGATCACTGGTTAATCCTTGGGTAGCAATGGTGTTTAGGGTGTTGATCAAGCCTAGATCGAGTTTTCGGCCATAGCCTTGGTAGGCAACGGTGGAGGCAGTGTAGCGATCGCACAGAACCAAATGCCCGGTCTCAAGGGCTGGGAGTAGTATCCGCTCGACATGCTGGGCACGGTCGGCAGCATAGAGCAATAACTCCGATGTGCTAGTTAGACTCTCCATACCCGTGGATGGCTGCAGCAAAACCTGTCTAATCTGCTGACCCATAGTCGTGCCCCCCGGCTGGCGGGTCACGATCACCCCTGTTGGCCCGTTCCCCAGTCTCCCGTTAACAAGGGTATGCTCTAACCATTGGCGCAAATACTGGATTTGTGTGGTTTTACCAGAGCCCTCAATCCCTTCAAACACAATCAGCTTACCGCGCATCTTTATCCCCAATCGTTGTGAGCCTAATGCCTGGGTCTATGCTATCCCAGTCCCTTAAACCAAAGGAATAACAAACAATTGACCGCCGAACATCACCCTAAATAGGACGAAGTGAGTTACGGACAAACCTAAATAAAATGCACCTTTTCACTTAAATACGACCTGGGACGGTACTATTGACATTAAACTTAATGGTGTTTCCAGTTATCGATCTATTTATCCTGAAAACCCTATTGTTCCGTAGAAGGGTAAAAGCGGATGCAGATTTGTCCATAGGACTATTGAAATAATAACCCTATAAAAAATCCAACTTCCCAGCTTATGGTTTAGGCTGGGTCCATTGTTTCTCTCTTTCGCCACTGTAAACTTCAAACTGTAAATTCCAAACCTGTGTAGTAGCTCTAGCGTTTTTTTATGGCCCGCTATACCAATCTTTTCGTCAGCGTTCTTCCCGCCAATAACCTCCGAGAAGCACTGCCAGATATACTCCAGGATTGTGGTCTCCACCTGGTTTATCAGGATGGAGATTATATGATGGCAAAAGAGCCGCCTGGTATGGTTTCCTACAGTCAGTTAGCTACGGTTGAAGTGCTGATCGGCTCTACTGATGAAACCGAATTAATCGTTCAGTCCTCCGCTGCCACCGTCAATCTGGTGGTGAAGAATGAAGAGCTACCCTTGAAGACCAATAACCATTGCCATAGAGTTTTTCAACAGGTTAACCAGGCCATTGAACGTAAGGCGAGCTAATCAATGTTCGGCTACTTGCCTTCCAGCATCTACCATGGCCTGCTCCAGATATTGCAGCCTAAAACCTAGTTTAGCCTCGACATTGGCTCAGGTGACTTCAGGGGTTTTGGGCGCTGAAGAACCGCCGGAAGTGATGGATTAAACCAGCCTGCTCTACCTTCAAAGGGGGCATTTGGCTGTACTAGAACCCACCCCTTTCAACTTGGGGTCAACTTGGGTGTGGTGTAGATGTCATTTTTGACTCTTAAGCTTTTACCCTACGAGTTTTCTTTGTCCTGATCATTTTCTTCGTCCTGATCAATGTCGTCCTCATCAATCATGTTGGGGCTGATGAGGGTAATGTCAAATTCATCCGGGGGGACCGTGGATGTGGTATCCCGTTTCAGTTGGTAATAAATAGCCCGTGCCTGGGGGCCAAAAACGATTTCATCCTCGTTTTTCAAGTCATGGGCCTGGAGCTTGCGGCCGTTGATTAACATGCCATTGGCGCTGGGCTTACCCTTGAGATTACCGTCAACAATTCGGTAATAGTAGGTTTCATCGTCCTTAGGCAGTTGTACTAACGTGGCGTGATGCCTGGAAACAAACTGTGAAGCCAAACGAATGTCACACTTCACATCCCGACCCACTGAATAGACAGAACTATCTAGGACAATTTCCCGTCGACCTTGACTATCTTCGACGATAAGAATACTGCTAAGGTGAGAACCTGAAGCCATGCTAACCATGAAATGATAAATCTTGGAAAAAAATCAGGCCGTCAATAGATTGGTTATTGTCACTATTCTGTCAGTAACCAAGGCCTTCAGGATTTTCCCTTGCTATTCAGCTTTATGCAATGGGGCTAACCTCTTTTTCTAGAGCCTTTTTGCTCTCTGAGCAGAAGCCTAAACAACTGTAGCCACCATGGCCACTACATTAATTTCTATAAAGTCACGGCAGTCAATATAGCATTCCCACCTAAATACTAGAGCATTACAGTGTTCTGGGCACTGATCTACGCAGGGGTCTGTCAACCTGCCAACTCACTAATATATGGCCCACATAATGGCCCATATTAAAACTACTACCCTGATAAGTTCTGAAATATTTGCTTGACCAGCTTAAGCATGGGAGTCAAAAATCCGTTTTGCTACAAAGTAGCAAAACGGATTTTTGATTAATCCTACTATTTAATCGCCTTAATCGCCGTACTTAGGCTACGACGGCTACTTGGCCTGCTACTGAGCTGGTTAAGCGCTCATAGGCAGCCCTCATTTTGAGGCCTACCAGCACTTGAAACAATCCTGTACCGTTATTGGAGCCGGGATATTCCCGATGCTTCAACAGCAGTTCAGTCATTTCACCGTAACTGCGGGTAGAGATGTTACTGAGGTGCTCTTCAACATAGATCAGCTCCTCCAGCTTCTCGAACTGGCCATCAATTTCGAGAATTGAGACTTCGTTACCCATGTAGCTATCGGGACCGTAGGCCAAGCGAATGCCAGGGTAGGAGCAGGTGAGTTTCCGCCCACAGGGCACCCAGTTGATGGTGGAGCCCTCATCAAATAGGTAGGCAGGTTCTAGACCTTCTACACCTTCCTTCTGAATCATTTGAACCCGTAAAATCTTGCGATCTGTGTCGTCCTTGATTAGGTTAGTGGGCAGAACCTGTAGAACGATATCAGCGTACTGTCTCTGGACGTCGATATAAGCCTCAAAATCCGGCTTGCGGGCTTGGATAGAGGCCAAGATATCTTCGTAGGTGTGACCCCGCTCGGCCATATCGCGCTGAATTTTCCAGGCAATTTTGACTTCGTCGCTAATGTCGAGATAGACGCTGAAGTCCAGCAGTCCCCGTACACGCTCATCGTAGAGAGGATGTAGACCTTCAATCACAATGACGTGATTGGGCTCAATGCGTTCGGGTGGATCAAGTAAACCGGTTTCGTGGTTATAAATCGGCTTATCAATCGCATGCCCTGCTTTTAGATCTTTGATTTGTTCGTACATCAAATCAAAGTTGTTTGCTTTAGGGTTGAGAGCCGTCACCCCAGCTACTTTGCGCTGCTTACGATCTAAACTGTGGTAGTCATCTAGGCAGATGACAGTCATGAATTCTTCGCCGAAAAGATCGCTGAGGCGCTTCAAAAATGTAGATTTTCCACATCCTGAATCACCGGCAACACCAATTAGAACCACGCGGTCGGGCTGACTGGTCATGGAGTCCTCTTATTAAAACAGTTAACAGATATATGCGAAACCAATCAACGAGCCTATGAACCCTGGCTCAGTTGGGTATCAGCAGCGGGTTTTGAACGTTGCAAAAGTTAAAGTGATCCTATCAGAATCTGTAGACTTTTGAAAGACTGGGTACAGGGCTGTTTTTGCTTTTTGTTTAGATAAAATTATTAAGGTGAACAGCCAAGGTGAAGATATTTGTAGTAAAGAGGTTGATTGACCTAAAAAGCTTGATAGCCTGATAAAACATTGGGCTGTTAAAACGGAGAGGTGGGCGGCTAGCCCAGTCCTTGGTCACCGTTTGCCCCAAGGGGATAACTTTTACGGTTTAGAGTCATGCTGTTTGCTACTCTAATTGCCTAGGCTGATTTGATGTCCTCTGAATCTAAGTTGATGGCTGGGCCGTACTGACCATGGTTCAGTATGCCAGGCCTGTACAACACAATTTTTCTAATTAACATGGCTGTTTCCAAAGCAACTGTCTCTGACGCAACTGATCAAGATACTGTGCTGCGTCGTGAAATTTTAGGTTCACGCCGTTGGAGCAATTACTGGTGGGCGTTAGTGACGACCATTGGGGGCACCGGTTTTGTCCTAGCAGGCATCTCTAGCTATACAGGGATGAATCTGCTGCCCTTTGCTGACCCTACCCAGCTGATCTTTATTCCCCAGGGTATTGTGATGTGTTTCTATGGCACAGCGGCTCTGTTGCTGTCGCTGTACCTCTGGCTCATATCTTTTTGGAATGTGGGGGGTGGCTTCAACCAATTTGACAAGGAAGCTGAGGAAGCCCAGATCTTTCGCTGGGGATTTCCAGGTAAGAATCGCACGATTGACTTTAGATATCCACTGTCATCGATTACGGCGGTTCGGGTGGATATTCGAGAAGGCTTGAGTCCTAAACGGGCACTTTACCTGAAGGTTAAGGGCAAGGGCGATATCCCCCTGACCCGTGTTGGTCAACCGATGTCCCTGGCGGCTTTGGAAAACCAGGGAGCTGAACTGGCTCGTTTTTTGCAGGTTCCCCTAGAGGGCTTGTAGAGCAGGCCTTGCAGCGGGCGGCCGTCGAGCCGTCGTTATTATTTTGGTCTGGTGCTATCCCTCTTGAACGGGCCGTTTGCCTGTTACAAGATATGGTGCCTTTAAATAAAAATGAAGGGAGTAATCATCATGATTTTGGGTTTCCGCATCAGATGGGCCATTGGGTTGGTTGTGGGATTGTTGATGGTGAGCTGTACGGCTGGGGTGAGCGAGCCATCGGAGTCAGTCGCTGCGCCCACGGAAGCTGCTGCCCCCCCAGCCGAGCTGACGGCAACAGCCATACCGTCCGGCCTGGCACAGCTTCAGGGCAAGGCTACGGTGGAGTTTGTGATCAACGGAGAGCGGGTTGTGGTTGAGGTGGATGGGACCCAAGCACCGATTACGGCGGGTAATTTTGTGGATTTGGTAGAGCGGGGTGTCTACGATGGCACGGTGTTTCATCGGGTAGTTCGTGAACCTCAACCGTTTGTGGTGCAGGGGGGAGATCCCCAAAGTACGGATCCATCGGTGCCGGTTCAGCAGCTGGGAACCGGTGGTTTTGTTGATCCGGATACCCAGGAAAAGCGCTTTATTCCCTTAGAAATTACGCCAGCGGGCGCAGATCAGCCAATCTATAGTCAAACCTTTGAGGCTGCTGGTGAATCGGCTAAACCGGCCCTGCAGCATACCCATGGTGCCTTGGCGATGGCTCGGTCCCAATTTCCGGATTCGGCCTCAGCTCAGTTTTATTTTGCCCTGGCGGATCTACCTTTTTTGGATGGTAGCTATGCCGTCTTTGGGTACGTGACTGAAGGACTGGATGTGGTGGATGCGATTCAGCAAGGCGATGTGATTGAGTCAGCTACGGTGACTGAGGGGTTGGATAAGCTGGTGACCCAGTAGCTCTGGGTCTGGTTGCTGGGGTGGTGCTGTGATTTAGCCCATGGTTGATGCCGATGGTTGATGTCGTTGTGACCGGCATTGGTTTGCGGACGGCCTTGGGGGCTACGGCCCAGGCTACTTGGTCCGGTTTATTGGCGGGGAAAAGTGCGATCGCACTACGCCAACCCTTCCCCTCCCTGCCGCCAGTACCTCTGGCCATGACGGATAAACTGCCCGCCGATCCGGACAGCTTAATTTTGGCGGCGGTGGCTGCTGCCCTAGCCGATGCTGGGTTGATGTCACCGGTATCGGATGGTCTTAAGCCTGATCTTAAGGCCGCGCTTGAGCCTGGTCTTGACTGTGGGGTGGTGGTGGGTTCCAGCCGCAGCTATTTGAACCGTTGGGAGGCCATGGGCCGGGGAGATCTGTCCCTAGACCATTGGCTGACGGCGTTGCCCTGCAGTTTGTCGAGACAAGTGGCCCAGATGGTAGGCAGTCGGGGGCCGGTGCTGGCCCCGATGGCAGCCTGTGCCACAGGGCTCTGGGCGCTGTTTCAGGGCTACATGCTCTTGCAGGCGGGACAATGTGACCGGGTGGTGGTGGCGGCGGTGGATGCGCCCATTACTCCCCTAACGCTGACGGGCTTTCGGCGGATGGGGGCGATGGCGACCCAGGGGTGCTATCCGTTTGATTGCGATCGCAACGGTTTAGTCCTGGGGGAAGGCGCAGCGGCTGTAGTTCTAGAAACTAAGGCCATGGCCTCAGGTAGGACTTTTGGTAAGTCCGCCTATGGTCGAATACTGGGGTTTGGCCTCAGCAATGACGCCTATCACATTAGTTCTTCCCGTCCAGAAGATACCGTGGCCGTGGCCCGTCAATGTCTGCAGCGTAGCGGTTTACACCCAAAAGATATTGACTATGTCCATACCCATGGCACCGGCACCCGATTAAATGATGCCAACGAGGCCCACATGATCCAGCAGTTGTTTCCGGCGGCTGCCATTAGCTCCACCAAGGGAGCCACTGGCCATACCCTGGGCGCAGCGGGGCTCATCGGTACCGTTTTTAGTTTGCTCAGCCTGCAGCAGCAGTGTTTGCCCCCCAGTGTGGGACTGCATCAGCCGGAGTATGACCTCAATTTTGTCCTGAACTCTGCCCAAGGGAGCGGCCACCCCCCCAGGACCATAAACCATGTGCTATGCAGTAGCTTCGGGTTTGGCGGCCAAAATGCCGTTGTGGCACTTGGGGGTTGCTGACTAGCAGCCTAGGCACTAGAACGCCATTGCAGCGCTTGGGCATGTTAACAGGCACATGCCAACTAACAGACTAGGGCGCTAAACTGAGAACATTGATTTAGCAAATCTTGTCAAGCCGTTAGCAGCCATATCCCCTAAGTTAATTTCTAGTCGTACGTTTCTTTTGTATGAATAAATCCACCCACCCCTCCGCCACCCCATCCCTATTTAGTCGCCGGGCGACCCGCACCTTAGCCATTGGCTGGTTTGTGCTGCAAAGTCTAATAGCCGCTCCTTTGGTAGGGGCGCTGCCCGCATCGGCTCAGGAGGGGGAGGGGGAGGAGGTACCCCAAATTACCTATGGACAACTGCTAGAAAAGCTCGACCAGGGCGAGGTACAGCGGGTAGAGCTAGATAACCTGCGGAGGGTGGCTAATGTTCGACTGAAGGGGCAGGAAGACAGTGACCCCCTACAGCCTGTCACCCTGTTTGCCAACGATGTGGACAATCAGAACCTGTTACAAAAGCTGCGCAGTAGCGGTGTTGACTACGAAGTATTAGAAAGCTCAGACAATAGTGCCCTAACCGGTTTAGCCGTCAATGCTTTGCTGGCCCTGGTGGTAGTATTTGCCCTATTGATGATTCTGCGCCGATCTGCCAATTCCGCCAACGGTGCCATGAACTTTGGCCGTTCTCGAGCCCGCTTCCAGATGGATGCCAAAACCGGGGTGATGTTTGACGATGTGGCCGGGATTGAAGAGGCAAAGGAAGAATTGCAGGAAGTGGTTACATTTCTCAAAAATCCTGAAAAATTTACTGCCATTGGCGCCCGCATTCCTAAAGGGGTACTCCTGATTGGGCAGCCCGGAACGGGCAAAACCCTCCTAGCCAAGGCGATTGCCGGAGAAGCGGGGGTGCCGTTCTTTAGTATTTCGGGCTCTGAGTTTGTCGAAATGTTTGTCGGTGTGGGGGCTTCCCGGGTCCGTGACCTGTTTAAAAAAGCCAAGGAAAACTCCCCCTGTATCGTTTTTATTGATGAAATTGATGCAGTGGGTCGGCAGCGTGGCGCTGGCATTGGCGGTGGAAATGACGAACGGGAACAAACCCTGAACCAGTTGCTGACCGAAATGGATGGCTTTGAGGGGAACGGTGGCACCATTGTAATTGCCGCAACTAACCGCCCCGATGTCTTGGATGCTGCATTGTTACGCCCCGGCCGATTTGATCGTCAAATCACCGTTGATTTGCCCAGCTATAAAGGCCGTCTGGGTATTTTGGATGTCCATGCGCGGGATAAAAAAATAGCCGATGATGTGAATCTGGATGCCATTGCTCGGCGGACGCCGGGGTTCTCGGGGGCCCAGTTGGCTAACCTGCTGAATGAGGCGGCCATTCTAACGGCCCGTCGTCGTAAAGATGCTGTCACCATGGAGGAAATTGATGACGCCATCGATCGCCTCACCATTGGTCTGACCCTTACTCCTCTACTGGATACCAAGAAGAAACGGTTGATTGCCTACCACGAAGTGGGCCATGCCTTGGTGAGCACCATGTTGAAGCATTCGGACCCACTGGCCAAGGTGACCATTATTCCTCGCTCCGGCGGTATAGGAGGATTTGCCAGCTATCTGCCCAAGGAGGACCGGGTGGACGACGGGTTGATTTCCTATGGTGAGCTAATTGACCGCATTACCATGGCCCTGGGGGGGAGGGCGGCCGAAGAAATCGTGTTTGGTGCGGATGAAGTGACCCAGGGTGCGGCTAACGATATCCAACAGGTGACCAATATTGCCCGTCAGATGATTACCCGGTTTGGCATGTCGGAACTGGGGGTATTTGCGATGGAATCCCCCAGCAGTGCCGTGTTCCTTGGGCGTAGTGACCTGATGCAGCGCTCAGAATATTCGGAAGAGATGGCAGCCAAGATCGATCAGCAGGTGCGAGAGCTCGCCATGGCATCCTATGCCAAAGCCCGTTCAATGTTGAAAAATAACCGCCCGCTATTAGATCGCTTAGTAGATCGACTAGTGGAAAAAGAAACCATCGACGGTGAAGAGTTCCGTGGCATCGTGGGCGAGTATATCAATATCCCCTCGGCCAAGTAGTCGGTGGTTTTTGGGTGAGGTGCGTCGGTCCAGCGGTTTCGTTACCAAGTTAGCCAATGGTTTCCACTAAACGTTAAAACCAACAATATTGCCCTTGCTTTTGGCCGGGGCAATATTGTTGGTTTTAACGTTATTTAGCCACGTTAGTTAGCTACTAGTTTCCAGTCCTGGCTGCTGAACGGCCTGAGGACGATGATTATGGGTGGCGGCTATTCGAGGGGTTCACCATCCAGGAGTTCAATACTGCCGGAAGAACGCACGCATTCTAAGCGCCAGCGCTGACCTGAAACCCGGCCTGGTAAAAATCCTGAAATGGTCAAGTGATTCTCACCGTGGTCAGTTTGGACTTTGACCAGCAGATCACTCTTACTTTGACTGACAATGAGGGCTTCTATCTCGAACTCGCCTTCACGGTTCCAAGGAAGTTCGAACTGTGATTCTGGCTCTTGGGAGCGAAGAACAGCGCGAGTGTTTTCAGATTCAGACGTTGGAGCAGTCATAGGTAGTTAGGAGGTTGTCGAACAGGGGTACGGCTGTAATGTACTCAGCAAGCGTGTGGTTGTAATGTACCCAGCCACTCGCAAGGATGGCTTTACGTAGACGATAACATTTTGGCTGGCCCATGGATTGTGCTGCAGATCATAACGCCTAGACAGTTCAGATCATCACACTGGGCAGAGGCGAAACCCTGATGGGAAAGTCTATTGCCCCCGATGAACTGCGAGTAATCTGCTGGGGATCTATCGGATAGTCTGTTGGTCGTCATACATGGCTCGTAGCACCATGGCGGGATCTACCCAGCTACTCTCAAACTTGAGACCCCAGTGGAGATGGGGACCTGTGGTGCGTCCGGTCATACCCACCCGCCCAATGGGTTGGCCGGTGCTGATGCTGGCCCCTTCCCAAATGCGTATGTTGCCGTCGGGATCCACCATCACCCGTCTGCCGCTTTCTTGGGTGACATAGCCTTGCATGTGGCAGTAGATGTGGACCCAGTCACCCGATGCAATCACCACGGATGTTCCACAGGCGCTGTCATCTGAAACTTCGATCACTTCGCCTTCCCACCAGTTGCGGATATAGCTACCGAGGGGAGCAGCAATGTCTAACCCGTAATGAAACTGTTCTCCACCGTAGGGGGATTGGCGATAGCCAAAGGGAGAGGTGTAGGCTTGGAAATTTTCTACTGGAAATGAGGCAAAACTCCAGGGACTGGTCGCTCTAGCTAGCTGAATCTCAGCTGCTTTGGCGGATTTACGCTGGGCGGGTAGGACCAGACCTGTGATCGTCCATAGGGATAGCCCCCCTAGCAACAAGCACCTGACATAGATGCTTGAACGGTTCCCTGGACGTTGCCGACGGGACTGCCGACCACGTTGCCAATAATCCATGAGAGCCCGGGTAAACCCTCTGATAGAAGTGGATTTTGCAGAACTCTGATGCATATATCTACTGTCTAGAAAACTAAAAAGGGTGGGTGGTTTAAACTTTTTCTAGCCTGGTGGCAATAGTCGGGGAGATTGATGTAATTGGAGCTGTGATTGGCTGGGCTGTGGGACAGCGGAGATAAGAGGGCCATTCTTAGAGCCATTTGCCAATGACTGGTACGGTGAACGACGAATTTGTAGCCTTCTGAACTGATGGTTCCCTGGGGCGCTTGGGTGGCGCTGGGGGCCTGGTTGCGACATTGCTCGATAATGTACATCAATTTGTTTAGATTGCCTATAACTTCTCTAAAGTAAACACAACGTTATTTTTTGTTGACTGTAATAAATAGAGATGGCAGTCTGGGGTGTCTTGGCTATGGAGGCGTTTGGTTTGGATGGGACCGATGAATGAACAGTTGCAGGATCCGGATCAGTGGTATCGCCAGGGGATGGCGTTTGATGAGCAGGGACAGTCGCAAAACGCGATCGCATGTTACGACAAAGTAATTGAGCTACAGGCAGATTATTGCGCAGCCTGGGTGCGGCGAGGATTGGCGCTGATGATGTTGGCGGATTTTCAGCCTGCGATCGCAAATTTTAACCAAGCCGTGGCCCTCAACATGGAGCTGGATTTAGCCTGGTATCTCAAGGCTTACTGCCATGCCCAGATGCAGGTGGATGAATTTGCCCTGCTGGCATTGCAAAAAGCGGTGGCCCTCAACCCTGATCAATGGATTGCCATGGCCAGTCAGGAAGTGACCTTTAACCACTTAAAGGACGATCCACGCTTTCAAGAACTGGTGACGGGATAAATTTCTCAGGAAAAAATCACCCATCCTCCAGGGTTTTCTGTTATCTCTAATGGGCGCGGCTGGTACCGTTGAGAATTGCCCCGTTATAGACATCCCAGGTAGCATGCAGGCCGCAAGATCGATTCATACGGATTTATTTTTTGTCGGGGGCGGACACACCCATGCCATTGTGCTACGGAAAATTGGCATGGGGGGGCTGCCCCCAGGGGTAAGGCTGACGCTGATTACTAACCTGGTGGATACCCCCTATTCAGGTATGTTGCCCTGTCATATCTCGGGGCTGTACGACTTTGACCAGTCCCACATCGATCTGCGGCCCCTCACCCGGTTTGCCAACTGCCGGTTGATCATGGATGAGGTGGTGAATATTGATGCGGATCAGCAGCTCATCCACTGCCGCCACCATCCGCCCATGGGTTACGATGCCCTTTCAATTGATATTGGGAGTACGCCGGGAACGGTGGCGGTGCCAGGGGCTAAGGAGTATGCCATTGCAGCCAAGCCGGTGCCCCATTTACTGCGGGCTTGGCACACCTATTTGCAAAGCCTAGAGGGGGCGGAATCCGCCACCATTGGCATTGTGGGCGGCGGGGTGGGGGGAGTGGAACTGGCCCTCAATATGCAGGTGCGGCTGCAGCAGCTGGTGGGGCAGGGGACGGAGGTACATATATTCCATCGGCGGGGCCAGTTGGCCACGGGGCGTAGCCGTGCCACCCAGCGTCAGTTGGCTCAGATTTTTCGCGATCGCAATATCCACACCCACCTGTCAGAATCCGTCTGTGCCCTGGAGCCCTTGGCCCCTGACTTGGCAGCTGCACCGGGCCTAGGCCCCTGCCCAGAAAAAGTTCAGGTGTGCTGTGAGTCAGGGTTGCGGGTGCAGTGCGATCGCGTGTTCTGGGTGACCAATGCCAGCGCGGCCCCCTGGCTGGCCCACACCGGTCTGACCACGGACAAAGACGGCTTCATTTTGGTCGGAGATACCCTCCAAACCCTTTCCCATGCCAACGTATTTGCCGTGGGGGATGTGGCCACCATGGCGAACCATCCCCGACCCAAGGCTGGGGTGTTTGCCGTGCGTCAGGGGCCTCCCCTCTATCACAACCTGCAGCGCTACCTGTCGGGGCAGCCCCTCAAGCCCTTTAAGCCCCAGCGTCAGTTCCTCAACATTATCGATCTTGGCACCGGGGGGGCCATTGCCTCCCGAGGGCGGTGGTCGGCCGAGTCCATCTGGTTTCGCCGCTGGAAACATAAAATCGACGCCAATTTTATGGCGCTGTTTGAGCGATTTCCAGCCATGGAGAGCAGCGGCCCCCAATCATCGCCAAAATTATCGGCCTCGGCCCCATCCCAGGGAACCATGGCCCCCCCCTGTGCGGGATGTGGGTCAAAAGTCAGTAGCTCGGTGCTGAGCCGTGCCTTAGGTCGGGCTAGGGCAGATTTTCCCCAGATGGATCAGTGGCCTAACCCAGTGCAGGTGGGGCTGGAGACCCCCGATGATGCGGCGGTGGTGGCGTTACCGGCAGGTAAGTTGGCAGTCCACACCGTAGATCAGTTTCGCGCCCTAGTGGACGACCCCTATGTCTTCGCCCAAATCTGTGTCAATCACTGCCTGAGTGACCTCTATGCCATGGGGGCCACCCCCCAAACCGTGCTGGCCCTGGCCACCTTACCCTATGGCACAGATGCCATCCAAACCGAGACCCTGTATCAGCTGATGTCCGGGACCTACCGCGCCTTGGCCCCGTCCCAAACCTGGCTGGTGGGAGGCCATACCACCGAAGGGCCAGAGCTGTCCCTAGGCTTTGCCTGCAACGGATGGGTGGCTCCGGACCAGGTGTTAACCAAGCAAAATCTGCGCCCTGGCCTCAGTCTGATTTTGACCAAGCCCCTAGGGACTGGAGTGCTGTTCACTGCGGATATGCAGCGGGCGGCCAAGGGCCGTTGGATCGACACTGCCGTTGCCAGTATGGTGCAGTCCAACCATTTGGCCGCCCAGTGTTTCCGTGCCCATGGTGTCGTGGCCTGTACTGATGTCACGGGGTTTGGTCTGTTGGGCCATTTGAATGAAATGCTGCCTCCGGGGCAGGGTCTGGGGATGACCCTGAGTCTAGACACCTTACCCGTGCTACCGGGAGTTGAGGCTTGTTTGGGATGGGGCTATCGCAGTTCCCTCCACCAGCGTAATCAACAGATCGAACGCCAACTACACAATGCCCAGGCCCATGGGACCCACCCCCTCTATCCCCTATTATTTGACCCCCAAACGTCGGGCGGTCTGTTGGCGGCCATTCCCCAATCAAATGCCAGTCACTGTTTAGCGGCCCTACAGCGCCAGGGATATGTCCATAGCTGTGCCATTGGCGATGTGGTCCCTGTGGTCGGGGGGCAAGGACCTTTTACAATCAAAGGGTGATATAACTAGGCGTTAAGCCCCGTGGGGATGCCCTGGTTTTTAGGGTTTTGAGTTTTTTCTTTACGCAATACCACGGTGACCCAGCTACTCCCTATTGATGATTTCTGGCAGGCCCAGGGGCCAATTTTGGATGTCCGTAGTCCGGGAGAGTATGGCCAAGGCCATTTGCCCAGTGCCGTGAGCTTTCCCCTGTTTTCTGATGCAGAACGGGCGCAAGTCGGGACCTGTTACAAACAGCAGGGTAAGGAGACGGCCATTGAGCTGGGTCTGGAGCTGGTGGGGCCTAAAATGGTCAAGCTGGTAAAGCAGGCCAAGGCCTTAGCGCCTGAACGCCAGGTGCGGGTCCACTGCTGGCGGGGGGGGATGCGCAGTGGGTCCGTAGGCTGGCTGTTGGAGACCAGTGGTTTGGAGGTCAGCCTGCTGGCCGGGGGGTACAAGTCTTTTCGGCAATGGGTGAGGACCACCCTGGCCACCCCTCGATCGGTGATTGTAGTCGGGGGCATGACTGGCACCGGTAAAACCGATATTCTCCATGCCCTTAAAGGCTTAGGGGAACAGGTTTTAGACTTGGAAGGCTTGGCGAACCATCGCGGCAGCAGCTATGGTGCCCTCATGATGCCTCCCCAGCCCAGTACGGAGCACTATGAAAATCTGATTGCTGAGCAGTGGGTGGGGTTTGACCCGCACCGCACCGTGTGGATTGAAGCGGAAAGCTCTCAGGTGGGGACCTGTCGGGTGCCGCCGGAAACCATGGCCCAGATGGAAGCGGCCCCTACCCTGGAGGTGATTCGTTCCAAGGCCGAGCGTTTAGAGATCTTGGTGGATGTTTATGGTCAGGCTATGCCAGCGGAGCTAATTGCCGCTACGGAGCGCCTACAAAAGCGCTTAGGGGGGCTGCGTACCCAGGAAGCTGTGGAACATATTAAGAGGGGTGAACTTGCCGCCGCTGCCGCCATTATCTTGATGTACTATGATCAGACCTATCGTCATGACTTAGTTCGTCGCGGCAAAGACATCCTTACCATTGATGTATCCCAGATGTCAGCTTTACAGGCGGCACAGTCTTTGAGATATAAAGTAAGAACATGGAATTGGCTCCCAGCTCCTCCTTAATTAGGTCTGGAAAGTGTGATGTAAGAAGCCTTTTTACGTTTGTGTGTTTGAACTCTTGATCTTTATCTAGGCTTTGGGCTGATTGATTATGAGCTACCTCTACTACGTATTGCCTGCTGCTGCAACCTTTTTAATTGCAATTTCCGCGTTTTTTAGGGATACAGCTGCTTCAAAGACGAGTGTCATCAATTGGGTATTTATCGTTGTGACTACCGTCTTGTGGCCCATTACCCTGCCATTTATCCTTTGGAAAAAGATATCGTCGGTGCTTTTTACTCAAAGCGTCTATGCTGGGCTGCATTCAAGCGAAGCCACATCATTTAGTCGATGAGCCACTGAGTCTGGGCTCGTCCATGTGATGTTCAGCATCTTGTAAATGCTTGATTAGGGTGGCCTTGGGCAGGGGGCCTTCTAGGTGGTCCCAAGGTAGTGGCTGATCTGTCGGCCAGTCTGCATGGACATAAAAGTCTAGGGGGGGCAGTTTCCCCTTCAGTTCTTTGAAGGCACGGCGATAGCTGCCTAGGGAGTCGCCGTAGTAACGGGTGAGTTCTAAGAGCTGGCTAATGCGGCGATCGCCTCGGGAAATTAGGGTTTGAATAACAGACCAGCTATAGCTTTCGGGTCTAAAGTCGATGCCCTGCGATCGCAAAGCCTTTTGCAAAAATTTTAGGCGTTTTTCAGCCTTTGAATTTACGCCGTACCACTGAAATGGCGTATGGGCCTTGGGCACAAAGGTGCTGCAGCCGAGGGTGAGGCGTAGACCCTGAGCCGCTTTTTTAAGCTGTAACATCATGGCGGCGGTGGCCTCCAGGTCCGCCTCAGTTTCGCCAGGGATTCCCGCCATGCCATAGAGCTTGACGCTGCTCAACCCGCCTGCTTTAGCATTGACCACAGCCTTTTCGATATCAGCGGTGGCCAGTTTTTTATTAATGGTTTCCCGCACCCGTTCCGAGCCACTTTCCACCGCAATGGTGATGGATTTGGTGCCATGGTGGACCAGGGTTTTGGCCAGTTTTTCATGCACAGTGTTAGTGCGGACAGAGGCAATGCTCAAGCGCACATCGTCGTAGGCCGGTTGGTTGATGTAGTCTAATAGGTCATCAAATTCTGGGTGTTGGGTGACCGATGCCCCGAGTAACCCCAAGCGTTTGGTCACCCGTAGCCCCCGCTCGATGGCGGGAATCAGGGATTCATCCAGGCTAGCGGTACGAAACGGCAGGGTCAGGTAGCTGGCCAGGCAAAAGCGACACATTTCTGGGCAACTGCGCACCACTTCCACCATAAAAATATTTTCCCAGGCGGCTTTTTCGGTGACCACGGTGGAGGCCAGTAGCACATTGCCCCGGTAGGTTTGTTTTTTCACTAGGGCCGGTACGCCGTTGGCGGGTTCCACCCGGCTCAGGGGACCGGTGGGGGTGTCGTACACCGGCTGATACAGGCTAGGGATGTAGATGCCGGGGACTTGGGCCAGGGCCAATAGCTGGGCCGGGCGGCTGGCGGACCGGACCGACTGATAGGTGTCAATAAAGGTGGGAATCAGATCTTCCCCATCCCCTAGCAGCACCACATCGAAGAAGTCGGCGAAGGGTTCGGGGTTAGCGGTGAGGACGGGGCCGCCGCCAAAGATGAGGGGGTGATGCTGGGTGCGATCGCAACTCCGGATGGGAATCTGCTGCTGCTCTAGCAGATTCAAAATATTGATATAGTCCAATTCCCACGACACCGAGAACCCCATCAGCTCAGGATCGGCGGGCAGGCTATCGGCAGTATCAGTAAACAAACGACCCACGGCCAGATCCCGACGCTGGGCCAGCATCGCCCAAATTACCTGGTAGCCCAAGCTAGTAATGCCAACCGTATATTCATTGGGAAAGGCAAACACCACCGGAGTAGCATCGGCATTGGATGCAGTGGGGGTAAAAAGCAGGCGTTCTGCTGAAAAGACAGAGGAGGCGGTCAAAGTATAGATTTGGCCCCATGGCATAGGGCAATGACTAAAATCACGGATATTTCTGGCCGAGTATGCCCATATCCTAATGTATTAAGCAGACAGATTAAAAAAGCTCCCAGGCACCTCAGTCCCTGGGAGCTTGTTAGCGAGTGAAGAGACTCACTTACCCACGTCACTTAGCCAGGCCACTTAGCCGCAACAAGCTCAGCTAGGTCAACAACACGCTGGCTGTAACCCCACTCGTTGTCATACCAAGCAACAATCTTAACCATGTCACCATCCATCACCAAGGTGAGGCTGGAGTCAACGATGGAAGAATCATCGGTTTTCCGATAGTCAATGGACACTAGGGGCTCTTCGGTATAGCCTAGAACACCCTTCATGTGCCCCGCAGCAGCGGACTTCAGGACCTCATTGACTTCTTCTTGGATGGTCTTTTTCTCCACCTGAACCACTAAGTCCACAACAGATACGTTGGGGGTGGGTACACGCATGGCAATACCGTTCAGCTTGCCCTTCATGGCAGGGATCACCAAGGCAACAGCCTTGGCCGCACCGGTGGAGGTGGGAACGATGTTAATGGCAGCGGCCCGGGCACGACGCAGGTCGCGGTGGCTAGCATCTAGAATGCGCTGGTCGCCAGTGTAGCTGTGGGTGGTGGTCATGGTGCCTTTGATGATGCCAAAGGAATCGTGAATCACCTTAACCACTGGGGCTAAGCAGTTGGTTGTGCAGCTAGCGTTGCTAATAATGGGGTTCTTCCCATGAACATAATCGTCGGAATTAACGCCGATAACATAGGTATCGATGTTGGCACCCTTTCCGGGGGCCGTAATCAGCACCTGCTTAGCACCCGCTTCGAGATGACGACCAGCGCCTTCTTGGCTGACAAAAACACCTGTAGATTCAATCACTAGGTCAATGTCCCAAGCACCCCAGGGAAGATTGCTGGGGTTACGGTCAGAACAACACTTGATAGTCTTATTACCGACGGTAATTGTGTCGTCGGTAAAGGTTACATCTTCATCCAGACGACCCAGCAAGGAGTCATACTTGAGCAAATGACAGGCTGTTTTAGGATCGGAAGTGTTGTTGATAGCAACAATATCGAAGCCTGAATTTTCTCTGGTCAACCAACACCGTAGGAAGTTACGTCCAATACGTCCAAAACCGTTGATAGCTACTCTAATCACTGCGCTTACCCTCTGTCGTACAACTGCGTCAAACTAGCGTTTGCATGTGCAAACCCAATGATATCCCATTGCCTGGACCACCTGAGGTCAGAAGTGCCACAGTCAAATCTGTGGGATCAGTTAACCCCGAAGCCCAAACAATTGGATGATCGTCCTACTGTTGAGATTAAGTATAATTGCTCACGGTATTGGCTTACAAGTCCGTCTTGGGAATACCTGAATAAAATTCTGATAAACCCTACAGGGGGCTGATCCCCAGGGAAAGATCCGGCGGGCTGAGGGATTTTGAGTTGATTGTTGGGTAGGAATACGCGATTAGCTACGTGAAAGGTTCAGTTCAGCTGCGCAAAACGATGGAGGCTGATGGTCGGATGTATAGCCATCCCATAAATTCCTGGTATTATACGCCTGAAATATCTGTATGTGGTGTGTGAGGTGAGTTTATGCCAAGGGCAGTAGATTTTAGTGGCAGGCAATTTCACTTTATTGGTATTGGTGGTATTGGGATGTCAGCCTTGGCCTATGTCTTGGCAAAGCGGCAACTCCCAGTGTCTGGGTCTGACCGGCGCTTAACCCACATTACCCGACGCCTTCAGGACCATGGGGTGCGCATTTTTTGGAGCCAAGAGGCGGAAAATATTGCCCAGGTAACCCGCTCCAATTCTGAAAACACTCGGATTTTGCCTCAGGTGGTCTGTTCTACGGCCATTGGTCCGAGCAATCCTGAATATAAGGCGGCCCTGGATGCGGGCTGTCCCATGTTCCATCGATCTGACATTTTGGCGGCGTTGATGAATGACGCCCAGGGGATTGCGGTGGCGGGGACCCATGGCAAGACCACCACCAGCAGCATGGTGGGCTATTTATTGCTGAAGGCCGGGATTGATCCATCCATTGTGATCGGCGGTGAGGTGGCGGCTTGGCAGGGGAATGCCTATGTGGGTACGAGTGACTATATGGTGGCCGAGGCGGATGAGTCCGATGGCTCCCTGGTCAAGCTGTCAGCTGCCATTGGCATCATTACTAATATTGAGCTCGATCATCCCGATCACTACAGCACCTTGGAGGAAGTCGTTGGAATTTTCCAGCACTTTGCCACCCAGTGTGATGTGGTGATTGGCAGTGCAGATTGTGAGACGGTGCTGCGGCAAATTCAGCCTAAGGTGACCTATAGCCTGCGCCAGGAGTCGGGGGCTGACTACATTGCCACGGATATATGTGAAACGGCCCAATGCACCACCGCTGAAATTTGGGAGCGGGGGGAGCGGCTGGGGACGTTACGCCTGCCTATTTTGGGGCGACACAATCTGAGTAATGCCCTGGCGGCCATTGCTGTGGCTCGTCGGTTAGGGGTAGAATTTGGTGCGATCGCAACCATCATGACCACCTTTGGCGGTGCTAAACGCCGGTTTGACCATCGCGGCTATCACAACAATATTCTGTTTGTCGATGACTATGCCCACCACCCCAGCGAAATTAAAGTTACCTTAGCAGCGGCCAAGATCAAAAGCTCCGAGGTGTTGCCTAATGTCAGCCAACGGCGGGTGGTGGCTGTGTTCCAGCCCCATCGCTACAGTCGCATTACCACCCTGCTCCAGGAGTTTGCCACGGCCTTTGCCGATGCGGATCAGGTAATTGTCACCGATGTCTACAGTGCCGGAGAGGCCAATGCCTCGGGTATTACAGGGGAAGATATCACCAGTACCATTGGCGAGCACCATACCCAGGTGACCTATGGAGCCACCCTAGACGACGTGAAATCTAAACTGGCGGACATTTTGCAACCCGGCGATCTGGTGATTTTCCTCACGGCGGGCAACTTAAATCAGGTGATTCCAGAGGCCATGGAGTACCAAGCCCACCAGGCTGAAAAAGCTGCCCTGACCAGTGTTTAGGATGACCCCACACCACCGTTCAAATGTCCTCAATGGAAATACAACTCACCAGTACAGGCTGTGTCGCTAAGGCTCAGTTTTCCCTGGCCAATCTGACCACATTTAAGGTGGGTGGCCCCGCCGAGTGGTTTGCTGCCCCCAAAAGCATCGATGAGCTTCAGGCCTGTGTCCAATGGGCCGGGGCTGAAGGGTTACCCATCACCCGGTTGGGGGCGGGGTCTAATTTACTGATTAGCGATCGCGGGTTACCGGGGCTAGTAATCTGTACCCGCTATTTACGGCACATAGAGTTTGACGAAACGGGGGGAGTGACCGTTGCTGCAGGCATGCCCATGGCCACCTTGGCCTGGAAAGTGGCCAAGCGCGGTTGGGCCGGTCTCGTTTGGAGCGTGGGAATTCCGGGGACCGTGGGAGGGGCCGTCGTGATGAATGCCGGTGCCCACGGCAGTGATACCCAGACCATTTTAGTCAGCACCCAAGTTCTCAATCCCGATGGGTCTTTAGAAACCCTCACCCCCGACCAGCTGCAGTTTAAGTACCGCACCTCGATCCTGCAAGCAGATTCACGGATCGTCACCCAAGCCACTTTCCAGTTAGAACCCGGTCATGATCCAGCGGAGGTGCGGGCCGAGACCGCTGCAGATTTAGAACAGCGTCGCACCACCCAGCCCTATCATCTACCCAGCTGCGGCAGTGTGTTTCGCAACCCCCAACCGAAAAGTGCTGGCTGGCTGATCGAACAATCTGGCCTGAAGGGATATAAAGTGGGCCAAGCCCAAGTGGCGGAGCGCCATGCCAACTTTATTCTGAACTGCGGTGGGGCCACCGCTAGCGATATTTTCAACCTAATTCGTCATATCCAAGGCATTGTGGAAGACAAGTGGTCCCTACAGCTGAGACCCGAAGTGCAAATTTTAGGAGACTTTCAAATGGTTTAAGCAAAGGCCTTGGGGGAGTCGATCCTGGGCCATGGCCGCCATACTCCAAATCGAGTGCCCAGCATCAGTACCTCTGACCAATGATTGCAATTCCTGTCAAGGCGACGTATAGTTTGACAGTTAATTTAGTAAAATCAGGCCGCCAGTTATGAACAAAGGGCAAGGTTTTGGCTTCGGTCTTGGAAAAATGAAAGAGCTGAGCGAAGCGTTTAAAAAGGCTCAGCAGGTTCAAGAGGGAGCGAAGAAACTCCAGGAAGAGCTTGAACTGATGGAAATTGAAGGCCAGTCAGGTGGTGGCTTGGTTAAGGTCGTTCTAAGTGGAAACCAGGAACCCAAGCGGGTTTCCATTTCCCCTGAGGCGATGAATGAAGGTCCCGAGGTGCTTTCTGACCTGGTGTCAGCCGCCATGCGCGATGCTTATCTGAAGTCGACGGAGACCATGCGTGAGCGGATGGAGGAGTTGACCGGTGGCCTACAGCTGCCAGGGTTGTAACTCGCTCGAACTGAGGTTGACCTGAAGGCGATTAGCGGATTAGCCGCTGATCGCCTTTGACATGGCTGCTTTTTGTGCTCTAGGTTGCTGTATTTCTGTGTTCCGTTTTTCTGCTGAGTGAGTTTCTGCGATGACAACCCGACTGTTGTTTGTGTGCCTAGGAAATATCTGCCGTTCTCCATCAGCGGAGAACATCATGAACTATTTGCTAGAACAGCGAGGTCTGCAAACACAGGTGAGTTGTGACTCCGCAGGGACATCCAGCTATCACATCGGTAGCCCCCCCGACAGTCGCATGGCAGCGGCGGCTAAAAAGCGGGGCATTAAGCTGGTTGGTCGGGCGCGGCAGTTTACCGTCGATGACTTTGAGCAGTTCGATTTGATTTTGGCGATGGATGATAGCAACTATCGCAATATTTTGGCCCTAGCCCCATCGGAACAGTACGCAGCCAAGGTGAAACGCATGTGCGATTTTAGCCATGATTATCCCGACCGCGAGGTGCCCGATCCTTACTATGGGGGCACCGATGGGTTTGACTATGTGATTGGTTTACTGATGGATGCCTGTGATGGGCTACTTCAGGAGATTGCAGTTTGAGGTTAAGGGGGCAGGTCATCAAGGCATCAGACATTGAACCCTGGGTCTGGGGAAATTAGATCTGGAGTGAAGTCTCAATTTTGGGTTTTGTTTGGGTTTTGAAGGTTGAGTCTGGGGATGCTCAAACCGCAAAACTGAGACTTCAAGCTCAATGGCATCTGAGCTATTTTCGAAAAACAAAGTCATAGCCTTGGTAACTCTCCCCATCGTAATTGACAACAAACCAAGTATCTGGGTCGAAGGCCAGGGGATAGGCTTCGTCTTGTTTGGGTTGATGGGCTTTGGACAGGGTGCAATAGGGCGGAGCGATGGCTTCGTGGATGGCGGCCCGGGAAGTCTCCTGGGGGATGGATAGAAATTGAGTCAGCTGGTCGCGGGAAAGACGCTGGTCGGCATTGAGCATCGATTGACAGGTGGGGGCGATGGCAGCGGTTCGGTTAAAGAGCCCTGGCTGGATGGACTCTTGCTGGGTGGGTTGGGGGGATAGGGACATGGAGAAGCGGGGCCATAGATCTTTGGGGACGAGGGCTATGGCCGATAGGGCGATACTGCTCAGGATCCAGGCTAGGGGTGGCTGAGAACGATGTGTCCTGGGCCTTCTGGGGGGATGGGCTGGGGGTGGCTGAGGGGAAACTGGCTGATGGGTTGGAGCATGTTGGGTTCGAGCATGTTGGCTGGGAACACCCAGAGGGGAATGAGTCATGGTACAAACGTTCTAGAGACTGTGGATTTATGATAGTACAAATTTAGTTCATATGTACTATTTATTTGATGGATTTGTACTGATTTTGTACTAAATTTGGTCAGCTGTTAGGCCAGCCAGTCAGAAACTTTCTATGATTGAACAGGAATTGATTGAAGTGGGGATTGCCATGGCTGGAGCTCCTGGTGTTGCTCCTGGCAGTGTTTTTTCCGGTGGTCTGTATGGAACTTAAGAGAAGGGTCCGGTGAGTGATGGTGGGCCTAACGCTGGTGTGGTTTCGCCGCGATTTGCGGACCTCTGATCATGAGCCTCTATATCGGGCGGCCAAGCGTGGAGCCGTTATCCCAGTTTTTGTGTTTGATCGGGCGTTGCTGCTGCATCCTGAGACGGGGGCGGCTCGGGTGGCGTTTATGGTGGACTGTCTACGCCATCTTGACCAAGACCTGCGGCGTCTGGGGGGACGATTAATTTTGCGCCAGGGGGATCCGGTGGAGGTGTTGCCCCAGCTGATTGTTGCTACCCAGGCTGATGGTATTTATTGCCATACCGACTGTGAGCGCATTTATGGTCGGGTGCGCGATGCCAAGCTGACTCAGGTGTTAGCTGAGCGGCAGATGAAAATTCGTTGGTTTGAGCCCGCCGCTAGCAGTTCTGAGCTGATGGCCTATCCCCAGTATCGTCAGTGGTGGTACCAGGAGATGGTGACCCCGATGGTACCGGCACCCCCTCGGGTGGAGGTGCCGACCGACTTGGTGAGTGATCCTCTGCCTGACTTGGCTCAGTTGGGGCATCGGGCCGATGGAAAACCGTTGCCTACGGGGAGTACCCAGGCGGCGCGTCAATTGCTGCAGCGATTTCTGGTGGAAAAGGCCGAGCGCTATTATTGGCAGCTGTCTTATCCCAGTGCTGAAGTGACCACCGGGCTGAGTCCCCATATTAAATTTGGTGTTATTTCCGTGCGCGATTGCGTACAGACTATCCAACGGGCGGAGGATCGGGGTGATCAGCGGGTGCAGCGGAGTTTTTATCAGCTGATTTCCCGACTGCGGTGGGGGAATGGGTTTACTCAGCGCTTTCGCTATTTGCCTCAGCTGGAGTTGCGATCGCTCTATTGCCTGTTTGACGAAGACGGCTGGGAGTTTGACGACGGGTTGTACCAGGCTTGGCAGCAAGGGGAAACCGGCTTTCCCATAGTGGATGCGGCGGCCCGCTGTCTTCAAGCCACAGGCGGTTACCTAGCCCTTAACTTTCGGACCAGGGCCATCTATGCCAGCTTTCTGAGCAATCTGATGGGTATGGATTGGCGCTATGGGGCGTTACACTTTATGCGCCACCTGATTGACGGAGACTGTCCGATTGATCATTATCAGTGGGCAATGCAGGCTGGGGTGACCCATTGTTTGAATAAAACCTGGACTAGGATTTATAACCCCCAGCAGGTGGCGGTGGACCGCTGTGATCCGGAGGGGGCATTTATTAAACGCTGGGTGCCGGAGCTGGCCCATCTGTCTCCAGGACAGCTAGGGACACCGCCGCCCACCCCAGGCTATCCAGCTCCGATTTTGAACTATCAGCAGATGCGATCGCAGCGGGTACGCCAGCTGGAGCAGCAACGGAGTCAGTTGTTGACCAGCGATAATGTTGTGCCCTACCTGGGACGGTTACCGGACGACGTGACGCCTTTCGGTGCTGAGCGCTATGGTAGTGACGTCGGCTGGGCAGCGGTTAAATCTCCCAAGTTATTCCCAGCCCCGCTAGATCTAGACAGTCTGGAGCCCAAGCAACATCTCGACTTGCGTACATGGTTTGTGGCCCATGGCAGGATAATATCGGCCAAAAATCGTCAACCAAAAACGTTATCGTCAGATGTGGACCAGTTGAGTTTGTTATAGAGCCAGAAATGGCATCCCTGTACCTGCATGCCCCGGAAAAGTAGCGTATGCTTAATAACTTGATTATTAATGGTTGCAGCCAACTGCATAACTAAGCCGTGGTTAGCTCTCGTTCGATTGCAGCAGTTAAAAAGCGATTACAAATTTTGTTGATTGTCTGTTTGCTAGTGGGCATCGGCCTACGCTGCACCAATGTTGCCCATAAAGTTTACTGGCACGACGAAGTGTTTACCACTATTCGGGTGCTGGGACATTCTGGCCCCAACCTTGAACAACAATTAATTCAGGAGACCGTGGTGGTGTCCGCGGCCGATCTACAGGCATTTCAGCAGTTTCCCCAGCCTAGGCGTTGGAGCGATACCTGGGCCGCCCTGGTGGATCATCCTGAACATCCACCGTTGTTTTACCTGTTAGAGCGACTGTGGGTAGGAGTTTTTTCCCCTTCAGTTACCTCGTTTCGAGCCTTGGCGGTGGTGTTTGGCCTAGGGCTATTGCCCTTGACCTATTGGATGTCTCAGCAGCTATGGCAAGATCGCTGGGCCAGCGTGATTGCCACCTGTTTAATGGCCCTTTCTCCGGTCCAGTTACTCTATGCTCAAGAAGCTCGGGAGTATAGCTTATGGACCTGTTTGATTCTGTTGAGCAGTGGCTGTTTACTAGGAGCAATGCGGAGTTCTGTCCGATATTCTAGCGATGCTGTGGTGGTGCGTTCTCCCCGGGAGAGGGCCCTGCGCCAGTGGGGGCTCTACAGTGCGGGACTGACGCTGATGCTATACACTACGCTCCTAAGTGTTTTGGTGGTGATCGCCCATGGACTCTATGTGTTGATCAGTGGTTCTCGTCAACATTGGCAACGGTGGGCCATAGCGTTGGGGGGGGCGCTGGTGCTCTTTTCTCCTTGGATGTTTGTCATTCTGAACAACCAGGCCAATCTAAATTCAGCCACTGAGTGGACGTCATTTCGTCAGCCCCTGGGGCAGCTGATTCAGTTTTGGGGACTGCATCTTAGCTCAGCGGTGATTGATCTAGGATTGCCTCTGGAAACCCTGTATACCTATCTCGTGCCGCTTGGCGTTTTGGCATTGTTGTTGGTTGGCCTGTGGCAGTTGTTATTGGTGACTCCCCCGACCACCCTGGCTTTTTGTATTGTGCTGCTGATGGTGCCTGGGTTAGGGCTGATTATACCTGACTTGATCAATGGTGGGCAGTTATCGATCAGCACCCGTTACTTTATGCCGTCATTGCTGATGGTGACGGTCATCCTAGCCGGATGGCTGCGACAGCTAGTACTTTCGGATCGGGGTGTTTATCGCTTTTGGGGCCAGGGAATTTTGGCGATCCTGTTGGCGGTGGGGTTGGTGTCTGGAACCCTCAGCGCCGCGTCATTTACTTGGTGGAATAAGAACATTAGCTATCACGTCAACACCATGGGTGAGGTGATTCGTCGAGCCGAGCGTCCTTTGGTGATGGCTGAAATTGATCCAACAGGGTTGGGAAATACTATTTCCCTAAGCTATGCGGTGGCTCCTGATACTGCATTTATGTTGTTTAAGTCTGACAAAATGCCTGAGATTCCTACAGGCTATAGCGATTACTTTATTGCCAATGCGAATGGAGAGCTTTTAGATGCGATCGCATCTAAAACCGGTCGATCCACTGTCTTGGCTGGTGGAGACTATCCCCTATGGCGACTAGATTAGCAGTGGGGTAGAGAATGAATTTTGCGTAAACTCGGACCACCCAATTTGAAAAATGGACTATATTAAGACTTGTTTCTAACCAAAACAGTCGCTTTACCGTAAGAGCATCAGCAGGTTTCAACTAGGGTTTGACTCCATCCGTTGGCTTACCTTCTGCTCCGTTTCCAATGCTGAGTACCTTTAAAGCACTTTAAGGCTGCACAATTTCCTATGGTGAACCGCTTCCAGACATCCGAACTCCCTATTTCTGAGCATCTGGTTAACGTTTGGACCGCTCGTTACCTATCTAACAGTGTCATTTATTCCCACAACAGCTCCCCTGGCAACACGGCTAATCCCAGCTCCTATGCCCTAGAGGACTTCGCTTCAGCCCAGGGACGACGCCAGACCTGTGGGAGCTTTAGTGGCTATGTAACTCAGCAATCTTGTAAACGAGCTGCCCTTAGAACAAAGGAGTTGTATACCAACCACGCAGACTTAGACCTCACGAATGTGGCTGATTTAGCCAAGTTTTCCATCGAGGTTTATCCGGTGCTCTTGAGTTTTTATCAAGCCCACACACCGATTGTTGTAACTACCCAGGTCAGTCAACCAACTCTACGTAATCAGCAGACAAAAGTTTTTGCCATTCCCGAGATTACTAAGTTAGCCCAGACACTGGACCCATTTTTATCTGCATTCAAAACCCAGCATGCCATTGATACTGACTGGCAAACGCGGAGTTTTCTTTCCACCCAGCTTAACCTAGGTAATGGACTGTTGCTTGAAACCCTGAGCATTGCAGAAAAAATATTGCTGGCACCCTATTTCTACTTTCTAGAAGAATATGCGGCCATTCCCTGGTCGCAGTTCTTTGCCACCGTTGCAAACCATGAACCAGCATCGCCAACCTTGAGAGTGGTGGAGCGACTTTTACCCAAAGTGACAGAGATATCCCATGCGGTTTATGATCAATGGAGTCGTCTGTTTAAGCTCTATTACAGCCGTCGGGGGTCGTTGGATAATCCAGCTGTGAAGCATTCTTCAGTCAGAGACTTTAGCATGTTTCAGGTTTATCTATGGCTGTGTGTATTGCAAGGTAATCTAGGAGCCATGGAGCGGGAGCTACTGGTTTTATCGCGCCTGATGTACGGAGGCATAGGTATTCCCTGGGAGATGACGGTTAAAGGCACTAAGCTGTTGGCGAAGGAGATAATCGATGCTCTGGAACCCCATGAGCAAGCCTTAGTCTCTCCCTATACTGACGGGATGGTTCAGCTTTTTGCAAGTCAGTAACATTCTCTTTGAGAAGACCTTACATTGCTAATCAACTAGAAGCATGTTTCTCAGAGTTTAAATCACAACATTTGGCGTCAGAAAATTGGTTGGTTCAATGTTTTTTGACGACTCAAATTAACATGACGACTACTTCTCCGTTGGCTGTTTTAGATCCTGTGGAACGAGCCATGATCAAGCCCTATGATGAATGCTTTTCTGGAAGCAGGCTGACCTATTGATCGCTATAGGCGATTATATGGGTGAACTATGGGTACAAAGCAAGATTACGGTGGCACGAGAGTGGGTTTGATCTGTGTGGGCCGGTCACATTGTGTGGGACCGGCCCATAATGTTGATTCGTGGCTGTAGTCTCGATTACTTTCTGTAAATGAACGCTCATCATAGCATTTGGTATTAAAAGAGACTGCTTTTATCACTAATGTAAGTGTATCGCTGCACACTTTCGAAAAGTGGATAGGAACAGACCCTAGGATAAATTTTGGGGATATTAAATCATTGAAAAGCCTAATGGGTAACCATATTTATAGCTATACTCGATAATTCAAAGCGCCTCTCCTCCTGATAAACATTGATTTCCCATCACATCTAAGTTCAGCCAATGAATAGTATTAAACGTATTCATAAGCTAAAAACCAGATCAATTTTAAGAGGTTGAACTAAGATAAAGAAAGAGTTAGTCAATCTTCTCAGATTTTACTAGGGAGAGGTTCGATGGTGTTCATTCGTCATAGGATTGTCCAATGTCATACCCCAAAGAGCCTCAGTTCAAAGGCTCTTGAGACTTTATTCCTTGTGTATTACTAGCTAGTTTTTGGTTCATAAACCACTTCTTTTTGGGCTTTTATTAGATTCGTTGCGATACAAGCATCAATTACATTTAAGAACTTGGTCAATCATAGAGTCCAAACATTTCTTGAAAATCTAAATCCACTGTTATCGAAGGGATAGAGCTATGTTGTTTCCTCTATTCCCAAAACCTCTATCAAGTCTGAGTTCCTGCTAATTAACATGGATTTTAAAGACTCAACTTTGGAATTCTAAAAGAAGTAAAAGAGAATTTTAGAAATATCCAAATACCAGATCTGAAGCACTTATTGGTTGATTCACTTTAAGAAGGAGTGTCATTATGGTTCAGGCCCCGATTCAATCAACGGTTTCCCCCTCCTTTGTCCTGACAGACGATGAAATTTTCGCCATAGATGCTTACTGGCGAGCGTGTAATTACCTTGCTGTCGGCATGATTTATCTGCGTGACAACCCCCTGCTCAAAACACCTCTCAAAGCAGAACACATTAAGCACCGTTTGCTAGGGCACTGGGGAGCATCTCCCGCCCTTAGCTTTATCTACATTCACTGCAATCGACTAATTAAAAAGTTTGATCTAGACATGATATTTGTCGCTGGGCCCGGTCATGGCGCCCCTGGCGTACTAGGACCCGTTTATTTAGAGGGAACTTACTCAGAATTCTATCCTGACAAAAGTGAAGATGCTGAAGGGATGCAGCTCTTTTTTAAGCAGTTTTCTTTTCCTGGCTTTATTGGTAGTCATGTGACACCTGAAACGCCGGGATCAATCCACGAAGGGGGTGAATTAGGCTACAGTGTTGCCCATGCCTACGGTGCTGTGTTAGATAACCCGGACCTAATTGTCACCTGTGTTGTGGGCGATGGTGAAGCAGAGACTGGCCCCCTGGCTACAGCTTGGCATTCCAATAAGTTTATTAACCCTGCCCGTGACGGAGCTGTACTACCGGTTTTGAACCTGAATGGTTATAAAATTGCCAATCCCACCATTCTGGCTCGTATTTCCCATGAGGAGCTGGAGTGTTTATTCCGAGGTTATGGCTATATTCCCTACTTTGTTGAGGGCCGAGATCCTAAAGAGATGCACCAGCGGATGGCCTCAACAATGGAAGAGTGTATCCTGAAAATCCGAGAAATTCAGCAAGCAGCTCGAGCGGGGGGTAAGATTGAGCGCCCCCGGTGGCCCATGATCGTGCTGCGTACGCCCAAGGGCTGGACTGGTCCAGTTGAAGTGGATGGGAAAAAGGTCGAAGCCTTTTGGCGGTCTCACCAGGTACCCATAGGGGGCATGCACGACAATGCCGATCACCTGCGCCAGCTAGAAGTATGGATGCGTAGCTACAAGCCTGAGGAACTGTTTGATCAGACGGGAGCCTTAATACCAGAACTTAAAGCACTGGCTCCAACGGGGAACCGTCGCATGGGGGCTAATCCCCACGCTAACGGTGGGTTACTACGTAAGGCCCTGAAGATGCCTGATTTCCGTGACTACGCCATTGAGATGACGCACCGTGGCACCGAAGAGTTCGAAAATACTAAGGCGCTAGGCCTGTTGATGCGAGACATCATGCGCAATAACCCCAATAATTTTCGCTTAATGGGGCCAGATGAAACGGCCTCTAACCGCCTGCAAGACGTCTACCAAGTGACTAAAAAGGTGTGGATGGCAGACATCTACCCTGAAGATGAGGGGGGCACTGAACTGTCCCGCGATGGTCGGGTGATGGAGATGCTTAGTGAGCACACCCTACAGGGCTGGCTAGAGGCCTATTTGCTTACCGGACGTCATGGTCTTTTCCATACCTATGAAGCCTTTGCCCATGTTGTGGACTCCATGTTCAACCAACATGCTAAATGGCTCGATATCTCTCGTAACCATGTGCCCTGGCGACAGTCGGTATCTTCCCTAAATATTTTGCTGTCATCCCTAGTGTGGCGACAGGACCACAACGGTTTTAGCCATCAAGATCCTGGCTATGTGGATTTGGTCACCAATAAAAGCCCTGATGTGGTGAGGGTTTACTTTCCGCCGGATGCTAACTGTTTACTGTCCGTGGCCGATCATTGCTTCCGCAGTGTGGATTACATCAATGTAATCATTGCAGATAAACAAAATCATCTACAGTATCTGCCCATGGCTGAGGCTATTGTCCATTGTACTAAGGGCATTGGTATTTGGGCCTGGGCCAGTAACGATGCCAGTAATAATGATTCTGGCACAGCCCTTAATGAACCAGATGTGGTGATGGCGTCCTGTGGAGATATTCCTACCATGGAGTCGTTGGCGGCTACCTCAATCTTGCGGGAAGAATTTCCTGAGTTGAAGGTGCGTTTTATTAATGTTGTGGATTTGTTTAAGTTGGTGTCAGCAGGGGAGCACCCCCACGGTCTATCAGATTGGGATTTTGATACGCTGTTTACATCGGACAAGCCAGTGATCTTTAACTTCCACGGTTATCCCTGGCTAATTCATAAACTGGTTTACCGCCGCTCTAACCAAGACCGCATCCATGTGCGGGGTTACAAGGAGAAGGGTAATATCAACACGCCACTGGAGTTGGCAATTAACAATGAGGTAGATCGCTTCAACTTGGTGATTGATGTGATTAATCGAGTGCCTAAGCTGGGGGCTGCTGCAGGCCATGTAAAAGAACGTATGAAAAATCACATTATCGAATGTCTTGCCTATGCCCATGAGCATGGTCGAGATGATGATGCGATTGTCGACTGGACATGGCCCTACAAAACTGAGGGCTAGGATCTAGGGTCTTCAGCGCTCGCCTTTGGTGTGAATTCTGTGCGCCAAAGGCGAGTGCCGAACTTGTGCGCCAAACTATAGTTTCGCACTGAGGTAGTGGAACAGAACTTGTATCCCTATGAAAATTCTCGTCCTTAATGCCGGCTCTAGCAGCCACAAGCTCTGTCTGTATATCTTAGATAATGGTTTGCCCAAGCAGGCACCGACGCCTGCTTGGGCAGCACAGATTGATTGGTATCCTGACCAAGCTGCCCTAACGGTCGAGGCCCAGACCGGTGTATCCTTGAATCGCACATTAGAGTTTACCTCACGTCGAGAAATTCTCTCCAAGACGCTGAGTACCCTATGGCAGGGGGCAACCCAAGTGCTCCATAACCCAGATGAGATTGACATCGTTGGCCACCGGGTTGTCCATGGTGGTCAGATTTATCAAGCTAGCACCGTTGTTACCCCTGGAGTAAAAGCAGACATTGAGCGGTTGCGCCAGTTAGCCCCAAACCACAATCCGGCCAACCTTGAAGGTATTGAACTGATGGAAGAGCTGCTGGGAGAAGTGCCCCAAGTAGCGGTATTCGATACGGCTTTCCATAGTTCTATGCCCGATGTCGCAGCAGTTTATCCTGGCCCCTACGCCTGGGTGCAGCAGGGTATTCGTCGCTACGGGTTCCACGGCATTAGTCATCAGTACTGCAGTCAGCGAGCGGCTCAAATTTTGAGTCGTGATGATCTACGCCTCATCATCTGCCATCTGGGTAATGGGGGTTCCCTGTGTGCCGTACACCATGGTCGCAGTATTGACACCACCATGGGGTTTACTCCCCTAGATGGATTGATGATGGGCACCCGTTCGGGAGCTGTTGATCCCGGCATTTTGATTTATCTGATGCGGCAAGGATACAGCGTCGATCAGTTAGACCACCTGCTCAATCAAGAATCTGGTCTCAAGGGTATTTCTGGGATCTCCCATGATCTACGTCAGATTAGACAGGCTATTGCTGTTGGAAATCAACAGGCTCAACTGGCCCAAGATATTTATCTTCACCGCCTCAAAGCCATGATTGGCAGTATGCTGATGGCTTTAGGTGGCGTAGATGCCATCGTTTTTACCGGTGGGATTGGGGAACATGCAGTATCGATCAGGGCCACTACATGTGAAGCAATGAACTTTTTAGGTTTAACCCTGGACCATAGTCAAAATGCCAACAATCCGATCGATCAGGATGTTGCCACCGCCGATTCTAAAATTCGAGTGTTGGTCATCCATACCCAGGAAGATTGGGCCATTGCCCAAGACTGTTGGCGCTATCTACAGAAGCATCAGACCATTGAAGCAAGAAGTATTGACGACGGATCAAATACAAAAATTGCATCGTCCCAGGGATAGGTCAAACATGTGCAGGTTATATTCCTGGGACAGGGCCTCAAACACCTGCAACCCCCTCACGCTGTTGCCATTGGCATCAATTGGTGGCGAAAAAGTAGCAATGCCTGCTTTTCCTGGAATCACCGCTAGAATACCGCCAGACACGCCACTTTTGGCCGGAATTCCCACCCGATAGGCCCATTCCCCAGCTCGGTTATACATGCCACAGGTGTACATAATACTCAGGATGTCCCGCACATAGTCTTCATTCACCGCCTGAACCTGGGTAATGGGATTTTTGCCGCGGTTGGCGAGGGTTGCGGCCATGGTGGCTAGATCGCCGTTGGTGACCATGACGGAACATTGTTGAAAATATAAATCGAGGGCGGCATCAATATCTTTGTCAATCATGCCAAAATTGAGCATGAGATGGGCCATGGCCCGATTGCGATGGCCCGTGATTCGTTCTGACATAAACGTGGGCATATCGATAAACACATCCTGCCCGGTATAGCGCTTAAACATTTTTAATAGGCGGTGGAGCCTCTCGGTGGAGCCATCGCCTTTAAGTAGGCTGGTGGTGGCAATGGCCCCCGCATTAATCATCGGGTTATAGGGGCGGTGGGAGCCTTCATCTAAACGGATGATGGAGTTAAATGGATCACCAGTGGGTTCTACGCCCACTTTTTCTAATAAGACCTCACGGCCATGATCCTCTAGAGCTAAGCCATAGGAAAAGATTTTAGAAATTGATTGGATCGTAAATTTCTGAGCTGTATCACCGACGTTAAATACCTGGCCATCGATGGTAACAACACTAATGCCAAACCAGTCTGGGTTAGCCTTCGATAACTCAGGGATATAGGAGGCCACCTGGCCCTCATCCATTGGCCCATAGGTGTGGTGCAGTTTTTCAATAAAGGCCTGTAATTGCGTCATAATTGATGGTTACCCAACGCCTGCTCGATAGCATCATAACGCTGGAAGTAGTCTTGGCAGATCGGATTCTCAGGTTTACTAGAGAACAATCCCATCAGATCATCCAGGACGTTCTGCACCACTAATGACATTTTAAGGGCATTAAAACGGGGTGTATTGGACTGAAAAATGTAGCCCACTGTCCTGCAGACCACCATCATCCGTCTCCAGATCCACCAAGGGGATGCCCCAGTCTAACCGAGCTGAAAAGTTGTTGCTTTGCTGCCACAGGAGACCAAAACCAGTGCCCACTAGGGTGTCTGGCCCAGGATTGTCGCCATTGTGATTCCACACGGTGCCCACATCAATAAAAGGTGTGACCTGTAATACTCCATCCAGTTCAGGCACCCTGGCGATGGGCCAGCGCAACTCCGCTGAGAGCATGGCTCCACTATCTCTTCGCAGGGCATCCTGGCGATAGCCGCGAATGCTTTGCCCCCCGCCGAGGCTAAATTCCTCCTGGGAGAGTAGATCATCCGCTGCGATCTGTATATCTCCCCGCAGGAAAAATAGCTGATCGGCTTTGCCTAAAAGCTTTACCCACTGCCCCTGACCACGCCAGGAAAAGAATTGACTATCGGGGCCATCGTCATTGACGGTGGCATTCAGCAGGTCTAAGCCGAGGTTAAACTGCGATCGCAACGCAAACACATGGCTCCGACTCCGCTGGGTCCATTCCTGGGAAAACCGCAACGCACTGATGCGGGTCCGACCATTCTCATCCGCTCCGGGGGAAAGGGGAAACGGACCAATGTCATCGAGTCCTAAGCGGGTCTGGCTAGACTGATGGGACAGGACAAGCCCCAGGGCAGCGGCCTGGGTAGTAGTTTCAATCAGGGGTCGGTGATAGCCCAGCTCATAATAAACACTGTCAGAAGAAATATCCAACACCGAAAAATCAGAATTAATCACCCGGCTGTCGGCGTAGCCAGCGCTAATCCGGAGGGTGTCATTGTTGGGACTCACCGGTAGCGTATAGCTAAAATCCACCCCATCGCTACCTTCGGTATGTTTATAGTTCACCGTGATGCGGTCACCGATGCCCAAAAGGTTACCTTCATCCACCCCGAGGGCGACCTGGGTGCCACCAATATTGGGGGAGCGATCATTGGCTAGACCAGTGGTGACGGCAAAGGAATCAGCCTCAACCACATCCACCACCAGCAGGCTAGTGCCCGGCTCTACCCCCGCCTGCAAATCCGCCGACACCGTTTCAATCAGTGGATTTAACTGTAGTCGCTGTAATGCTGCTAAAAGCGTTTCGACATGGAGGGGGGGCTGGGCTCCTAAACCGATGCGGCTGCGAATATAGGCCGAGTCTAAACGTCGATTGCCTTTAACAACAATATCCTCCAGCCGACCCTCTATGATTTGAATAGTCACAGTATCATCAATCACCGTCTGGGGAGGGATCAGCGCCCCCGATGTGACATAGCCTGCGTCTACGTAAAGCTGGGTGATAGCCGAGCGCAGCTGTAAAAGGTCATTAAAACTAATCTGGCGATTGCGATATTGATCCAGTAATTCAGCTAAATCCTCTTCGTCAAAAATGGTACTTCCTATCACCTCAATATTCGCCACATAAAATGCGGCGTCTCCCTCACCGACTCCATCCTCTGGTAACAGTGGCTCATCAGGGGAAAGGAGAAGTTCATCGGGAGAGGGCAAGGATGGTGGCAAGGGTTCATCCGGCAAGGGTATCTCTGGCCGATTATCGGGGGGGAGCGGCGAAGACTGCGCCATGAGAGCGCTTACAGACATTAGGCCCATGGCTGGATAAACCAGCAAAAAGCCACATTGCCCTAGACCAACCAATAACTTTGCAAATACATAGGATTCATCTATCAATGCCATAATTTTGACTAATATTCCACACGGCCAAGTTGGAAACGATAAGCTGTCCCAGGATGCCCCTAAATTCAGAAAAACCTAACTTTTTCAGCGGTATAAGTACGTAATGACGCGGTCTAGGATAACAGAAAAGCCGTATCAACACATTTCTTCACATAATGTGTAATATTGTCGACCAACGGCGGCAAGTAGGAGATTGTATGCCAAAAGTCTCCAGCAAGAACGATGGCTGAGCAGATGGGGGAATGAGTTGGCGGGAAGTCATGTAGCCGCAAAGACTTAATGTCTGGTGTCCATTGGCAAATCCGTTACAGTTTGAATCGGCAGCGTAATGGTAAAAGAGGTTCCTTTGCCTAGGGTAGATGCCACCTCAATAGACCCACGGTGCTTGTCAACTATAATTTGTTGCACAATGGTCAACCCTAACCCCGTCCCCCGTCCCACCTCTTTAGTGGTAAATAAATAGTCAAAAATACGTGCTCTAACCGACTCATCAATACCGGCACCGTTATCCTCAATCTTAATCACAATGTTTGCCCCATCTGCCGCTAAACCAGTGCTAACAGTTATGACATTTGAACTAGCTTGGAGCGATTCAAAGCTCGATGACTGACTAACGTCATCGAGAGTATCAATCGCATTGGCCAACAGATTCATAAAAACCTGATTGAGCTGGCCAGCAAAGCAGGCAATTTCTGGAATATCTTGATAATGTTTCAGAACTGTGATTTCTGGTCTATTTTCATTTGCCTTGAGCCGATGCTTTAAAATCAGCAACGTACTGTCAAGACCATCACGCACATCAAACAACACCTTGTGTTCTTTATCTGCCCGTGAAAATGTGCGAAGACTATCGCTAATATTGTAAATACGCTCCATGGCCGTGGACCAAGAAGACAAAATCTTTTCTAAATCTTGACTTAAAAAATCCAAATCAATGGCATTAATTTGGTTCTGAATGGCTTGTCCGGGATCTGGGAAAGTCTTTTGGTATGATTTAACCAACCCTAACAGCTCCTGAATATACTCCCGGAGGGGTTCTAAATTACCTTGCAAAAAACTAATGGGATTATTCAGTTCATGGGCTACGCCTGCCACCAAATTTCCCAATGCCGACATTTTTTCGCTTTGCACTAGCTGTAGCTGAGTCTGTTGCAATTGTTCTAAAGAATGTGATAACTCAGCCGTACGTTGCTCAACTCTATGTTCAAGTTCTTGGGCTAATTGTTGCAGCCGAGATTCCGCCGCAGTTTTCTCAGCAATCTCCTGGGTTAGCAATTCATTCTTTTCTGCTAACTCTTGCGCTAGAAATTTCAAATGTAAATGAAGTTTGACGCGGGCGATAACTTCTTTTTGTTGAAAGGGTTTAGTGATATAGTCCACAGCTCCCATCTCTAAACCACGCACCTTATATTCAGCATCCGAGAGGGCGGTCATAAAAATAATCGGTATTGCCTGGGTGTTGCCATGGGCTTTTAGCCTTTGGCAGGTCTCAAAACCATCAATACCTGGCATCATTACATCCAACAAAATCAGGCTGGGTTGAGCATATTGAGCCTGTTCAATAGCCGATACTCCATCGGTAGCAACCAGCATCGTCCAACCATGGCCTTTAAGGGTGTCAGACAGTACTTTTAAGTTTGTGGGATTGTCATCCACTAGCAATATTCGGACTGGCTGATCAAAGGAACTAGTCATAGGGATTTTTGGGATTTTCGCAATGAAGCATGGGCCTGTAACAGTTGCTTGATTTCGGCAATCTGAAAATTTGCAGCCAGTGCCTGCAATGAATTGACCAGCTGTTGTGATTGAGCATCGGCCACTACAATTGTCTCGAGCTTAGTTTCGATGTCCTGAATATTCCCCATCATCGCCCAGTGGTAAAGCTCATCCAATATAGTATCAGCTATTAAAACAGGTGTATCCGTCATTAAATTAATGGGTGGATTTAGGTCAATTTCAGCATGATTAACATCGTTTTGATCGTATAGCCACTCAAGCTGAAGGAGTGTTTCCAAAGCTTTGGCTAGGTTTTTTAAATCAATGGGTTTAGGCAAAAAGACATTAGCTCCAGCGGCTAAACTTTGTTGACGATCCGTTTCAAAAGCACTAGCACTAATCACAATGGTGGGGGTATCTTTAATCCCTTCTGTCTGCCGTAGCCGCTGAAGCAACTCAATGCCATTGAGTGTGGGCATGACTAAGTCAGTAATAATCAGATCTGACTGATATTGTGCGGCCCACTCTAAACCAGCCAGCCCATCCTTGGTACTATGGACATGAAATCCTATGGAGCCGAGAAAATCTAATAGCAGTTTAGAATCTTCTGCACTGTCGTCGATGACTAAAATACTGGGAGTTTTCTCTTTGATGCCAACAATTATTTGGTCTGAGGGTATCGGACGAGAGCTATGGCCATATTCCAGCACAGGAATTTCCAAATCCATCCAAAATAGGCTGCCCTCTCCAAGGGTGCTGCGTACTTGGATTTGACTACCGATTAAATTGACAATTTGTTGGCTAATGGCTAAGCCTAAACCTGTGCCCTCTGACTTACGCTGACGATTACCAACCTGTTCAAATGGGTTGAAAATTCGTTCCAATTGGTGTTCAGCAATGCCCATTCCCGTATCTTTAACCGATATGCGCAATCGACAACAGGGGTTTGGCTGAGAGAGTCCATTCGATGGATTCTGTTCTAGCCGCTTCACACTAAAAGTTATGCTACCTTGATCGGTGAATTTTACCGCGTTGCCAATTAGGTTAATTAAGACTTGACGAAAGCGTTTTTCGTCAAGCTTCACTATCTGAGGTAGAGAATTATCAAAGTCAAGATTTAAAGCCAGGCCTTTGGCATTAGCCCGCATCTGGCACATCTCAGCCACCCCCAACAGTAAGGGTTCCAGCACAACATCTTGGGGAAACAGTTCCAGCTTACGGGCTTCAATTTTAGCCAGGTCCAAAACATCATTGATCAGTGTGAGCAGATGATCACCACATTGATGAATAACTGATACTTTATTGTGTTCGTCGTCATTTAATGTGCGTGAGTTTTGCAAAATTTGGGCATATCCTAAAATGCCATTCAGGGGGGTGCGCAGCTCATGGCTCATGTTAGCTAAAAACTCACTTTTGGCCTGATTAGCACTATCGGCCGCCTGTTTTGCTTGGGCCAACTCTTGGGTGCGCTCTTGTACCCTGGTCTCCAGGGTAAGGGTATAGTCTAAAAGTTGTTGGTTAGAAAATTCTAACTGCTGATTGGTTAGCTTTAATCGATGTTTTTTAAAGCAGCTGGTGGTTGCGATCGCACTTCCCACCAAGGCCACCATAGGTGGCACCACAGGGACTACCCACCCCATCAACAAGCTGACATAGCCTCCCCCCAGCAGCACCACAGCAGCCGTGCCGGTAACAAAACTAGGCATTAACAGCCACCGTTTCCGACGGTTTTCCTGATGGTTATGATTTTCCAAACACCAATTAGCCACGGTCCCAAACAAGGTCCATAGGATAATCCATCCCCATTGATACTCCCAGGTCCAGCCCTTTAATACAGGCTGCTGTCCCAGAGCAGTACTCAACACATAGCTGGTAATGTTGGCATGGACGAATACACCCGCCATACGTTGGTCTGTGGGCCTCAAACCACCACTGTAGGGCGTGGCGAAAAAGTCCTTGGTACTGACGGCGCTAGACCCAATATAGACAATGCGATCGCGCATCAAATTGTCAGGAATCTCACCTGCCAGCACATCCCTAATGGAAATTTGCGGATAACGGTGCTCCGGACCATACCAACCCATTAAAATTTGATAGCCCCCCAGGGCATCATTAGCATAGCCCGCCGCCCGCCGCACCATCGGCAGAAACAGCGCCTGGCCCAACCGATACTTTTGCCGGTCAGGGTTTACAGATTCGAGGACAATGCCGTCCTGCTCCAAATAATCCAGGGCAACCTGAGTACCCAAACCCGTTTTAATCGTAGAGGTCCGCTGATCTTCAGCAACGATTAAAATACGCCGGATGTTTTGATCGTTGTCTAACAAAAGATCAGCAACAGCAACTTGGCCAGTGTCTGCCAAAACCGGAGGAGGGGCTACCTGTGGATTAGTCACCGTTTCAACGCCAATCAGTTGGGGTGTGGTTTCAAACACCTCCAATAATTGTTGGTGGCCCGGTTCTTCCGGTAAATCCCGATAAAGATCTACCCCAATCACCCGAGGCTTTTGTGCCCGAATCTCAGTCAATGCCTGGGCCAGCGTTTCATCCGTAATTGGCCAATTACCTAATGCCTGAATATCAGACTCATCAATGGTGACTACCACTATCCGCTCATCAACAGGTGCTAACCCCCTACGACGAAAAAACTCATCACGGAGCGACCATTCCAGTAAGTTGAGTAGCCCAAACCCATTAGCAATAATCACCATAGCAGCCACACTAGGTACAACAAGCCAAACGGGTCTAGCTTGTTGAAGAAACTGTTTTATAGCAACTAAAAACACGTACTGACTACTCTATATGCAAATGATACCCATCTAAAAATACAAACTACCTAGGGACTTCCCAGCTAAGTCAGCCAGAAATAGAATCACCTGTACCATTTAAAAAAGCAGTTTAGAGGCATGCCTAACAACTCATTGAACGGGCTTTACTCAAAGGAAAGACTGCTCTATGAGCCCAGCTAAGCCCGCGGATGTCAGAAATTCAGCCCAATCAGCTGTCGTATCCCGTTGCGTCTGAGGATCGATGTGTAGCTCAGCCAACCGCTCAGCCGCATCGTACCAAATACCCGCCTGGGCCAATACTGTGGCCTGAGTTAAACCATCTTGAGCAGAAAAATCTGCTCGATCGATTACTGAGGCTACATCAACTCGCTTAATCCAGGCAGTCACATAGGGACTACCTGGGGTCATGTAATCCTCAGCTTGTAATGTTATGAACCATTGATAATATTCGCCAACAGTTAATTCCGGAGCATCTGCTGGCAGACTAATCTTTAAAATGCCAGCAGCTCCCTCCAAAGGAACTAATTGTTGATAAACCACTGATTGGCTCTCATCCTTCAGGGTAAAAATAGCCGTGTGAGCCCTTGTTTCCGGCAAATAAGCCATAATTGAAGGCCGGGCTGAAACAGTCAAACCATAGAGATCTGAAGGCACCACTGCCGTCATAACAGGGGCGTTGCCAGCCATAACCGGATCAATACCATCAGTATCGGCCAAAAGCAGGGTAATATCTCCAGCCCCCCCTTCCCGGGACCCTCCATTGGCCGATTGATTAGGCGTAGGGCTCTCGGGTGGTGGAGTAAAGCCAATACGAGACCCACCCCCTGTGGCCCTCTGGGGCATGGGATTCTCTGGTGGTGGAGTAAAGCCAATGCGAGACCCGCCCCCTGTGGCCCTCTGGGGCATGGGATTCTTGGGTGGTGGAGTAAAGCCAATACGAGACCCACCCCCTGTGGCCCTCTGGGGCGCAGTATTATCCCTCGGAGGAACAAAACTTACCCCCCGGCGGGATGCACCACCATCGCTTCGAGCAGGGGTTGCATTATCCTCTGGAGGGACAAACATCACGGCTGGGCTGGGCAATAGTGTGGCTAGCCACACCCCTAGGGAAGCAGACATAAATCCAACTAGATTGAGCCACAAGCCATGCTTCATAAAAATCAGCCTCACTAAACCCTAAGGAAACTTTTTGCATGCAGTAGCCAGGGACAAATAATGGAAAAATACCACCGCTGCTATGGGCATAAAACAAGCTTCTGCTAATTCTAGTAGAAAAACAATCAGCCAGTTCTCTTTAAATTAATTCACAACTTTATAGGGTTCAGCAGCCAGCAATCAGCCAATATTATTTTTATCTTGGTTTTTACCGTAGTTTTACGGAGATTTTTTTGCGAGCCTCTGAGGCCTGTTGCGTAATTTCACGGAAGTTTTTTGAGCTTAGAGCCAATTGCCAATGAGTACATAGGCTGACCAGAAAAAGGGATCAGCGAAGTCTTTACTGTTTAATAGCTCTAGTTGTGCCTGACGAAGAGCTTTCGCCTTAGTCATTCCAGCCTGTCCTAAGTTTGTATAAACATCCGTCATCAGCTGCTTGGCAACTTCATCCTTAACAGACCAAAGGGTGGCCAGTGTCGATCGGGCCCCCGAACGAACGGCTAATCCGGCCAAGCCGAGCCAAGCCCGATCATCCCCTGTGGCAGTTTCACAGGCACTCAGGGTTAGCAGCTCAATCGCCTCACTCTGATTCGTTTCTCTCTGTTTCAGCAATTCTGATAGCTCATTGATATTCATCGCCCCATCCCAGGTCAGAAAAAAGGTCTGGCTAAAGTCAGAACTAAACTGACCATGACTGGCCAGATGGAGTATGTTGACTCGCTGATCGCTCAAGCCGTTACGTAGAGCTTGACGCGTAAACTGCTGATCTAATAATCGGGAGGAAGGAAACAGCTTACTGATACTGTTTACTTCTTCTTTCACGGCAGGCAACGCCATAAAATTGCCCCGAGCTTGACTAATACCAGCCACAATAGCTCTAGTATTTTGCTGAGTTAAGGCCTTGGCTGGGAGCAACTGTAGGCCAGGGGATAGGGCAACAGCATATTTTTCTATTAGGTACCGCTGGCCATCGTGCAGAGCGGCCATGGGTAAATTGCGCAGTAACCCATCCAGCACAAATACTAAGGTTTGATCCGGCTGGAGCAGACCGGCCACTTCCGCCGGACGGATGAGCCAATCGTATAGGGTTTGAGCATAGTTTAACTGTTGCCGACGATCAGTAGATGGATGCAAACTAGCCAGAAAAGAACGGAGTGTGGTGTTTAAGGTGGCAGCTTCAATCGGGGTTTCGTACGCTTGCAGCGATTGATCTGGCTGAGAATAAATCACCGCTAGGCGATCATCTAGCACGATGGCGTAGATGACCGTAGCGTTGGGATCAATTTGATCAACTTTGTCACTCTCAAGGTCTATACAAGCGGCCCGAAAGAAATTATCTAATTCGGCTATTTGTAGGTTTTCTAAGACCACACGGGCTTTTTTGAGGGAATCCTGGCTCCCCTCTCGCAATAGCTGTGAAACAAGGTCTCGATAAACCGGCTCTACCTGTTCTCGATAGGAAAACTGCACGTCCTGGTTGATCGCCAACAGATCCCCCCGCAAACTCTGAAGCGCATCCACGGACTTCGTATAGGCATCAATCGATGGTTGTAATTTTCCCTGTTGCTCTAATAAATTTCCCAACTGCCAGGCTGCCTGGGAAATAATGTCTGCTGACTGGATTGATTCGGCCAGAGTCAGGGATTGTTGAGTCAGGGTAAGGGCGTCATGGGGTTGTTGGTTATGACGATAGAGTTGCCCTAGTTGATAGAGGGCGTAAGCCTCTGCTCGCTGATCGTTGAGCGTTTTTGCTGCGTTCACTCCCTGGACCAATAGCTGATTTATCTGAGTTTTGGCTAAAGGCTGATGCCCAGGGGGGAGTCGGGATAAACTGTGGGCAAAATTAACAACACTGTATACGGTCGTACGGCTGGCGGGTAATGTGGTGAGCTGCTTTTGAATTTGAGCCGTGAGCTGTGGAATGACTGTAGTATCTTCGAGATCAATTTCGAGATCAATATAGGTGGCCAGTTTATCCAAACGGGCCTGGAGCTGATCAAGGGGGTTGAGGGCAGCGTCCTCTGCCGCCTGAAAGTAGTCCAGCGCTGCTTGGGGTGACTCCACCCTGGTAGCCAGCTTACCTATGCTGAGGAAAATAGAACTCAGTTCGGGTTGAGCATCTAAATTAAGGGCTATTTCAAGGCTTTGGGCCAAGACGTCATAACTTTCCTGGGGTGAGCCAATGCGCTGTAGCACTTGTCCCAAACTGCGTAGAGCTGAAATTTTTAGCTCGTTATCGGGCATCGTATTCAGCTGTTGGGTCAGGGTTTGCAGTTGCTGCTCAGCTCGTCGATAAAAGCCCAGGGTTTGCCAGGCTTGGGTCTGGTTAATTTGTGCCCCCAAGGCTCCTACGGTATCACCCGCCTGACGATAGTAGGTCTCGGCTGCTTGCCAAAGCTCCAGGGCTGTTTGGGCCTGTCCGCCGTGGGTGAGCGCTAGATTAGCCTGGGTGTTAAGGGTTTGGGCCCACAGGATCGGTTCTGCCCGATCAGAGGTTTCCAGCAACGCTCGACTATGTTCAACCGCTTGATGAGCCTGGTCCCAGTGATTGAGCACTTGCTGGGCAGAGGCGATGCTATTCCAGCCCATGATCTGACGGACTAGATCTCCCTGTCGGGAAGCTTGCTGAACGGCCGTTTGCCACTGTTCAATGGCGGCGGCGAATTGTCCTGCCTGGTAATAGGTCCGTCCGGCTGCCAATGGATCGGTCCCTGGGGCAGCCTGCTCTGTGGCGGCTAGATCGGATGGGTCGGTAGTGGCTGGAGCCGGTAGAGAGAGGGGACCAAGTGCGATCGCAACCGCCATCAGAAGACCCAATCCCCCTATGGCTAAAAACCGTAGCCTTTTGAGTTGGAAAGGTAACCGCATCATCGTCTACCCCTTAACACACAATAAGAATCAACAGCAAGAATCGACAGCCAGTCCGTTTAACTACAGTTGCAATCTTCTCCCATGCCTAGTTGAGAGACCTGGCAGAGACAGCACAGGTAGCCGTGGCAACGGATGAAACAGCAGCAGCATCCTGGGCAACTAACTCAACTTGCCCATGCTCATTGGTATACCAGCCATAGGCCTCCGTCAACACCCGATCTGCTGGATGCCCAGATACCTCAGTATGGGAATTGTTCAGAAAAGGCGTGAGGTCACGAATATCGGTCCAGGTGCGATCGCGACTCATAATCTCCGTCGGATCCATAGGTACTCCCCCACGCCCTGTGGCAATAAATCGATTACTCCCACCCGTGCATTCCTGGGCAACCTGGTTACTGGCATCGGCCAAATTTGTCGGGAGTTCTACCAGTCCTGAATCCGTTTGTACATTAAAGTTATTGATGGCCACTGTCCCACTGAGACCAAACTCAGAACTCGCAGTAATGTCGTTGTTTGGGGTGAGTTGTTCACGGAATACCAACCCAAACAACCCCTCGGTCGTAATCTGAATATTACCACCACTCCCAAACTCTGCATTGGCAACAATATCACTATTCTCTAGACCAATCACTATTGGAGCCGTTAGGGTCATGTTTCCTCCCGTTGCCATACCAGTGGCACTGGTGATAATTTGACTATTCTGGCGTAGCACTATAAAGTCAGTTGCCGTAAGATTAAGATCCCCTTCACTACCGCCAGTCACCTTTGCCTGAAGCGTTCCATTGTCCAGGGAGAGTCTCCCAGTGGAAATCGTTAAGTTGCCAGCAGCCCCCCCGTTGAGACTATTGACGGATACGCTAGCCCCATCCCGAATCGTAATCTGATTACCAATGAGATTAACCGAACCGGCATCAGCGCTGGTCCTCGAACTTGACATAATCCCACTGTTAAACAGACCATCACTCGATTGTCCCGAAACATCAATTTCATCGGCACGAATGGTTACGGTTCCCGCATTACCCACACCATCGGTAGACGCTGTAATTTGGCCGCCGTTATAAACCGTTAAGCGGTTGGCTGCAATATCTAACGAGCCACCCTTACCCGTCGAACCCGTGACCGCATTGGCCACTAAACCACTGATCGCCCCTCCAAAATCGACGATTGGATCGGCTACTTCTATTTCTTCAGCTCGAATAGTAATACTCCCTCCATTGCCTTCTCCCACTGTGTTGACGGCAACTTTCCCCCCCTGCACAACGCTTAATCGAGGTGTGGTAATGCTCAAATTACCAGCGTTGCCAGTAGAGCCAGGTTCAGCGGAGGAAAACAAACCACTTGAAAAAGCCCCCTCTATAAATGTGTTAAATCCAGTGATTAACACGAAATCTGTCGCCACCACCACTAAATCACCAGAATCACCGCCTGCGCCTGTCAACGGGCCTGTGCCTATTTGGGCTCCGTCCCGTAGCACTAATGCCCCAACATTAAGTCTCAAATCACCACCATTTCCAGCATCAGGTCCTACTCCCAACGCATCATTAGTCAACCGCGCCGTACCCTGAACCATGAGTCGCTCAGCAGTAATTTCGATATTTCCGCCTTGCCCACGGTCAAAGGTACTTGAAGCCAGAACAGTTGCAGCTCCATTTCCGTCAGGATTCCCTAAGAGAAGAACCTCACTTGCGTTGATAGTCATCCCCCCATTAGCACCTTGAGCAAAGGTATCGGTGGTGATCAAAGCGGCTTGACTCAGCAATAACTGGTCTACCTCAATCACCAAATGGTTACCTAGACCCTCACCATAGACATCGACGAAGATAGCGCTAGTGTCAGGAAGAAACCTATTTGTACCCGTCACCTCTAACTGTTCAGACGCTCGGACGGTCACTATTCCACCATCAGTTGGTCCGAGGTTAGAGGCTTCCAACACGGCATTACCCAGTAACCTCACATTACGCCCCTGCACTTGGAATCTACCACCGCCATCGCCACTTACATTTGCATAGGTGCCTTGGTCCAGGGTAATATCTTGAAAAAAGGTTGTGTTGGTATAGTCTAACAAAAATGTATTAGGGTCCAAACCCACCTGACTACCTGGAGCCACACTACCCAGAGTCAATTCTCCTGCCGGAGCATTCAAAAAACTGCCCGTAAATTTAAGATCTCCTCCCAAGAAACCTAAAGACTCTCCTGCATTAACGACTAAGGCCCCTTCATTTACAGTAATTGGTTGAGCAACAGCGCCAAACTGTAACCCTACTGGCGTACTAACTGACAACAAAGGAGCTACGCCAGGAGCACGGCTGCTAAAACTCAGTCCATCATTAAATAGGACACTCTCCGCCGTACTGGCAAAAAATGATCCTGGCAACAACAAATTTGCATTAGTACCAAAGGTAATACCATGGGGGTTGATCAGAAATAAATCTGGATTATTACCACCAGTTAACGCTAACTGTCCATCAATCACAGAAGCATTAGCCCCTGTTACCCGACCAATGACGATCTCTACAGCATTTTGGCTACCATCCAGCTGAAACAGTACATCAGCTGTATTCGGTGAAAAGTCTTGAAAACTATGGAATAGCGTCGTCAGTTGCTGACTCCCGCCCGTAATGGTAAAGGGGCCACTGCCTGAAACGAGGGTCCCAACGCTGTCATCCGCGACGACATTCTGGCCATAGCTGGGTAGAGCTAATGCCCAAACACTGATGATTCCCAGCCAGCCCATAGGCCAGACAAACTTGCTATTGCTCATATCTACAGGCTATTACAACCTAGCAACTTACGCATCAGACCTATCATACTCATCGCTTAGTTAGTAAGCTCAGGTCAGACGGCTAGGTTGCACCCAGTTACTTACCATAGGTTTCTATGGGTAGCAAAGATAGCAATGAGGTCGCACCATAGCCAATACTCTAGTAAAGACTTACCCTAAATAAATACGTTTGATCACGGTGCCATGTCGGTCCCCCTCCTAGACCTCCAATCCATTGATAAAGTTTACCCAAATGGTACTGTCGCCCTTCAAGATATTAATCTAACCATATCCCCAGGGGAATTTATTAGCCTAGTGGGGCCATCGGGCTGTGGTAAAAGCACCGTCCTTCGATTGGTGGCTGGGTTGGGTGCTCCCACAGGTGGCACCATGGATTGGCCATGCCCGATTAATCAGCGTAATTTAGCCTTTGTGTTTCAAGATCCGGCCCTGATGCCCTGGGCCAATGTTGTTGATAATATTCATTTACCCCTGAAGCTCAAGGGGCAGTCATTGCGATCGGTCCGAGCCAAAATTCAAGAGGCGATTAATACTGTTGACCTCTGTGGATTTGAAAAAAGCTACCCTCGACAATTATCGGGGGGTATGAAAATGCGCGTATCCATTGCCCGAGCCCTAGTGACTAAACCCCAGGTATTGCTCATGGATGAACCCTTTGGAGCCTTGGATGAAATGACCCGCAGTCGTTTAAATAGCGACCTGCTACATCTATGGCAAAAAAGGCATTGGACCGTCTTATTTGTCACCCACAATATTTATGAAGCCGTTTATCTCTCCACTCGGGTAATCGTCATGGCCGCTCACCCAGGCAGGGTTGTGGCGGATGTTCCGATTGAAGTGACTGCTCCCAGGGAAAATTCGTTTCGCACATCGTCACAGTTTAATCATTATTGCCGCGAGATTATGGCAGTCCTGTCAAAGGAAGAAGGCGTTGGCGTTGGTTAAAGGACAAGGAAAGCAAGAAAAGAAACTGGAGGGTAGGTACGACCTACCCCAAAAAAGAGCATAGAAAAGGTATCCCAGGTGTTTGAAAAGAGAAAATCAGAAACATTTTTGAATTGGTTGGCTCCGACCCTGGTGGGAGTGGCCGCTGTGGCGGGGTGGGATATTTTTGTCCGGGTCACCAACAGTCCGCCCTATTTATTGCCAGGGCCAGGGCTAGTGCTGCAAACCCTGGTGGAAGAGTGGGGGGATTTGTTGCCATCGCTGGTGGTGACTATTCAGATTACGGTGGTGGCTTTTTTGGCCGCTGTGGTGTCGGGAGTACTGATTGCGATTTTGTTTGCCCAGAGTAAGTGGGTGGAGCGCAGTTTTTTCCCCTATGCGGTCATTTTGCAGACGACGCCGATTGTTGCGATCGCACCCCTCATCATCATCTGGCTGCAAAACAATACCTTCATGGCCCTAGTCGTATGCGCTTGGATCGTCGCCTTTTTTCCCATTGTGTCCAACACCACCCTGGGGCTCAACAGTGCCGACCACAACCTGCAAAATCTATTCGACATCTATGGTGCATCCCGCTGGCAAACCTTGATTCATTTGCGGTTACCCAGCGCCCTGCCCTATTTCCTAGGAGGGTTACGCATTAGCGGCGGCCTGGCCTTAATCGGGGCCGTAGTGGCTGAATTTGTGGCCGGGACCGGCGGCACTCGCTCCGGCATTGCCTATCAGATCCTGATTTCCAGCTTTAATCTCCAAATTCCCCGGATGTTTGCCGCATTGCTCATGACTACGGTGCTGGGTGTGGCGATCTTTGTTGGCCTAACGGTATTGTCCGATCGACTGTTGGCCCATTGGCATGAGAGTGCCGTCAGACGAGAAAATTAACCCCAAAAGAAAAAAGATGCCTGGATTTATCAATATCCCCGATACTGCCCACTACTGGTTAACCAATGCTCGGATACCCCGATGTTTACTCAGCCATGATGTAACCCTGGAACCGATTCCAGCATTACAGGCGTTTCCCCATCAGGAGGAGCTAGTGGCGGTGGATGTGGAAGTGCTGGGCGGTAAGATTGCCGCCATTCGGCCAATCGGGGGCATAGCCGACAGCCCCACCGGACTAGACCGAGGGGATACCCCGACGGTGGACCTGGGCCAGGGGCTGGTGTGGCCCTGCTTTGTGGATATGCACACCCATCTGGATAAGGGGCACATTTGGCCCCGTTGCCCTAACCCAGATGCTACCTTCGCAGGAGCCTTGGAGACCGTGCAGCAGGACCATGGTAACTGGCAGCACGATGAGCTATACCAGCGGATGGAGTTTGGCCTTAAGTGCAGCTATGCCCATGGCACCCAGGCGATTCGTACCCATTTGGATAGTTTTGGTCCCCTGGGAGAGACCAACTTTAAAGTATTTGACGAACTCCGTCGCCAGTGGAGCGATCGCCTGATCCTACAAGCCGTCTGTCTGGTGTCATTGGATTACTTCCTGACCCCCGAAGCGGACCCCTTAGCCCAACTCGTAGCCGAGTCGGGGGGAGTATTGGGTGGGGTCGCCTTCATGAACGATGACCTAGTGCCCCAGCTAGATCAGGTGTTTACCCTAGCCAAACGCTACGGTTTAGAGCTCGATTTTCACGCCGATGAAAGTCTGGACCCGGATGATATTACCCTGCGCTATGTGGCCGAAGCAGCCCTGCGCCATGATTTTCAAGCGGCTATCACCTGCGGCCACTGCTGTAGTTTATCGGTACAAGCCCCCGATGTGGTCGAGCAAACCCTGACCCTGGTTAAGGCAGCCCATATCGGCATCGTGAGTTTACCCATGTGTAATCTCTATCTCCAGGATCGTCAGCCCGAGCACACGCCGCGATATCGCGGGGTAACCTTACTGCACGAACTACACCAGCGGGGTATCTCGGTAGCATTGGCCAGTGATAACTGCCGCGATCCGTTCTATGCCTATGGTGATCACGATGGCTTAGATGTATTTAAACAGTCAGTACGCATCGGACATCTGGACCGTCCCTTTGACCACTGGCCCACAAGCCTAACTAGCCGACCTGCCCAGATGATGGGGTTAGACAACTTAGGCACCCTAGGGCCAGGCACTCCCGCTAATCTAATTTGCTTTAAGGCCCGGACGTTTAATGAATTAGTGGCCAGGGAGCAGGGCGATCGCGTCGTCATTCGTCAGGGGCACCCCATTGACACCACCCTGCCGGACTACCAGGAACTAGATATCTTGTTTTAGCGCTATCCCTTAGATGCGCTGATCCATAAACCTATGCATAAACTTAGTTTCTAGCTCTTTAGCCGGTAATGGCTGCGACCAAAGATAGCCCTGTCCCCAGGCACAGCCTAAAGCCTTTAAAGTCTCCCATTGTTGTCTGGTTTCAATCCCTTCAGCCACCACCGTCAGGTTTAGGCTATGGGCTAAATCCACGATGGTTTTGACGAGCACATAGGCTTGGGGTAACTGAACCAAATTTTGAACAAACGATTTGTCAATTTTCAGCCCATCACAACGAATTTGGCAAAGATAGCTTAAGGAAGAATAGCCTGTGCCAAAGTCATCCAGCTGGATATCTACCCCCAGATTTTTCAGTTCGTCCATGGCCCAAGCGTTATCGGTGGCACTACCTAACAGCGTATCTTCCGAGATCTCCAGCTTTAGCCAATCCCCATTTTGCCCCGCTAACCCTGTCTTGACTACATCGATTAATGCTTGGGTGCCCCAGTTGTTTGCCGACACATTGACCCCTACCATCAGCGATTGATCAAGGGTTTGCCATTGCTGATACTGCCGACAGGCGGCCAAGATCACCCACGTATCCAGCTTGGACATAATCCCTAAATTTTCAGCAATGGGGATAAATACAGGCGGGGATAAAAGACCATGGTGAGGATGGTGCCAGCGGAGTAGGGCTTCTACGCCAACCATGGTTTCACTCTTAATTTCAATAATGGGTTGATAATAAAGTTCAAACTGATCCTGTTCTAGAGCTTGCCGAAGAGCGGTTTCCATCTCTATCGCCGCCATGGCTTGCTGATGCAACACATCGTTATAAACTCGATGGCAAGCTTTCCCAGCCGTCTTGGCTTTATACATGGCCAAATCGGCATCACGAATCAGCCGATCGGCTGTCGCTGTGGCTTTCTCCGAGGAGTTTAAATCCCTGGATAAAGTAGATGGTATATGGGCAAAGGCAACACCAATACTGGCACTGACCAATAGTTGGTATCCTTCAAAGGCAACGGGGGTATGGATAGCTGCCTGAATGCGATCGCAAATTCCCAACACCCCTGCTTGATCCACATCCTCCATCAAAATTGCAAACTCATCTCCCCCAAAACGAGCCAGCATATCCTGGGACCTGAGACAGGATTGCATCTGCTTAGCCATCTGTTGCAACAAATAATCTCCCGCTCGATGGCCTAAGGAGTCATTGATAGACTTAAATCGATCTAAATCTAAAAATAAAATAGCTAGGGGGACTTCTTGCTCTAGAGCCGTTTCTAATCGCTTGAGCAATAGGGTTCGATTGGGTAGTTCCGTCAAGGGATCGTATAGCAAGGCTCCTTCTAATAACTGAGCCTGAAGCCTATATTCTTCAGATACATCGTCTAAAGAGAGAATATATCCCAGGAGAAATGACTTTTTAAATCTTGTTGTTTCAACAATGGGCGTCTCCCGAATACACCAGTGTATATCTACATCCACACACTCCACCTTGCTTTGATGCTGCAACAACCGCCAATGGGTTTCTTTGACAAAGGGGAGTAGGGACGCCACCTGGGACATCAGGTTTTGAGGAGATAGGTTGAAATCTTTTTTGGCGCGGTTGTTGTATTCCAATAATTGTCGGTCACGGTTCATCACCAGTATGGCGGTGTCTAAACCGGCAAAGATCTGGCGATAGACCAGAGGTGATGTCTGTAGCAGGCTTCTACGGGATATGCAAACGCAGTAAACGATCCAGACCAGGGTCCAACCCACTGGAGTCGGATCAAAAAACAAAAATTTTTGTCCGAGGGGTGATAACGTCACCACATTCACCATCCCCACGGAGAATGTCAGACCCAGTAACAGTTGAAATTCTCCCCGTTGTATCGGCGGAGACTCTAGGATTACCCGCACCAGTAAGGCCATACCGGCTAAAAACAGGCCATAGCTATATGGAGTATGGACAAATTGAAACCATAGCCCCCGCTCATAGACTGCAACTGGCATATTAAAGAGCTGATGGAATGACGAAAGACGCCACATCCATGGCAGCAGTAGGGGATGCCACGTAATGGCCATGGTGGCGGCTGGCACCACAAACAGCAGACTTTGTACCCAACGCCACCGGTAGCCCACACGTACCAGAATAAATATCAGCCACAATGGCGGAATTAATGCAATTGGGAAAACATGCAACTGTGCCCACAATAGCAAAGCAGCTGGACTTTGGCTCAGGGCTGAACAACCTGCAATTAGGTTCCAGAAAGCACTGATAGCCAATAAAAATCGAAAGCCCCAGTCTGGTTTTCCCTGATTTCGAGGACATAAAAGAATCAGGGCAATGCATAGTATGGCCACAATGGCATTTGCGATCGCATATACCGGCACCAACCAAGCACCCATACAAGTACCATTTCCTACCAATCAGGGCAGCTTTTCAAAAGCCCGATTTTTGCCCAATATGGTCTCATGCCCTCGTAATGGGAAAATGGCACAGCATACAGCATGTGGATAAGTTGCAAGATAGATCAGTTGCAAGCAGAGTTAATCTTTAGATTCAGCCCCTAAACGGGCCAGTGAGAGCCGAGCGGCCTCTGCCACTTGGGGATGACCGTCTTTTACCATGTACCGCAGCGCGGACACTGACTTTTCACTCGGTAAATTGCCTAAAGCTTCTACCAACCGCTGCCGTACTAACCAGTCTTCAGACTGGGCAAAAGCCAGAATTTCATCAACGGCACTGAGATCACCGATCTCACCAAATGCGGCGATGGCCGCCTGCTGCAAAATTACCTCTGGACTGTGAAGGGCTTGAATCAGCGCGTCGTGGGCGCGGGGGTCCTTCAAATTTCCTAGGGATACCGCTGCACTAAAGCGCACTAGCCAATCCGTATCTTCATAAAACGACCGAATCAGCGGCTCAAATGCGCGGGGATCTTCTAAGTAGCCCAAGGCTCCTGCCGCATCCGCCCGAATGCCATAGTCCGGGTCAGTTGCCAAAATTCTGACCAACAGGGGCAAGCTTTCCACCGTTTGCTTGATGCCCAAGGCAAAAATAGCCATGGAGCGCACCTGTTGATTATCATCATCGAGCACTATTTTGATCAGCTCCAGGGCATCGGCGCTGGGGATTTCCCGCAACGCAGCCAGGGATAGCTTTTTATCCTTGAGATCACCGGTTCTGAGTTTTGTGGCGAGGACGGCGATATCAATCATGACATTCTAAATAGTGTCTTTAATTATTGTCTTAAATCAATTATAGCTAAGGCTATCCGTCCATGGGATCAGACTAGTCCTTGGGATAGAGCCCATTTCATTCTACAGGGTAGACTTCAGACGCCAGATAATTTATGTGATCCCCGCCCCCGATCCCTGGCCGCTAATACCCCACAAACGGGTCCTGGCTGAAACCGTGCGGAAAACCGAACTAATTAGTTGAAGAAGTCACCATAGGCGAGTCAATAAATATCCCTGACTGGCTTGCCCCTCAGTACCTGCAACATTCGTACCCATTCGTCAAAGGACCGGCTAAACCCATGGCTTACCTTGCTGCCAGTAAGCGCCAAAAGCGGCGCAATCGTCGTCAGTTTGCCCCTACCCCCGCAGGTAAACCTCGCCGCACCCTTTCCGGTGGTAGTCGTTAAAACATTTAGTTAAAATTCCTGTTTTTGTTAACGTTCTCTTTAGGTCAGAGTTGTTATAGCTAGTAGTGCAACTAGACCTGTCGAGTTATGACTCGTCCTGATCTTTTTGCGAGATACGTTAACTAACCTACCCTGAGACTAATCTATGACGACTACAAATACTGTTCTGCAGTTTATGCGGAAGACCGCCAACAACAATACACTGCAGCAGCAGCTTGAACAGCTCCTGGGCTGTGGTGACGGGGACATTAGCTCCAGCGTCAATATCGATCCCGAAGAGGCCTTAGCCCTAAGTCAGCGTGCACCAAAGGTGATTGAGTTGGCTGCATCCATGGGATATGAGTTTTCTAACGATGAGCTACTCACGGTGATTGAGGCGTTTAAGCAACATCAAAATGGCACCCTTTCTGATGATGCCTTTGCTAATCTCCTGGGGATCGCTCCTGGGGAAAGCGTACGCCCAGCGGTGCAGAACAATTTTAAGCGGATTGCCAACTACCTGAGCAAGACTTATTTGGGTGTTCACCTGTCTTAGGTGGGTCCATAGTGGAAATCCGTTTGAACATCCCATGGACTGAATTTGGGTTCCTAAACGTTTTCGTTGGGGACCCAAATGGTTTGGGTGGCGTATATTTGAGCGGATTGAGTCCATCCGAACAGCGGTGATGTACGATTGATCCCGAGGACGATCCCCGTGGATTTTCCTGATTTTGTTAATGTTGTTAATGTTAAATAACAGCTACGTAAAAACTCTTACATAACAGCTTTTGATCGTGCTTCAGCCGAGTTACCCAATAGGTTATGCCTACCTAGGCGCCAAGAGTGTTTGAAGCTAGATCTAGAATCAACAAAAGAAAATAAGTAGAAATTGTTTTGTTACGTAACGCTGTTTTGAGAAACATAACTTCTCTGGATCGGAAATCCCTGATCAGCTAGAGTACTTGAATCCTGTTCAAGCCCTGATATCGTAGCGAGCGATGACTCCAGTTAGGCTCCATAGGCTAGACTCCTAATCCTGACCCTTCGGATGTGGTGAATTCCAGGGACAGGTTGTCGCCGTTCTCTTTTTAGCTCTTTTCCTATAGTGCAGTGTCACACAACATGGCAAATTCCCATTCTGTGACGACATCGGTCTCTGACTACCCAGAGCTGATGCCGTCGGTTGAAGTGCAAGCTTCTGAGGTGCCTTCAGCCGAGGTATATGTATGTGTTCATGGGCACTTTTATCAGCCGCCCCGCGAAAACCCTTCCCTAGAAGCGGTGGAGCGCCAACCGGGGGCTGCCCCCTTCCACAATTGGAATGAGCGCATTTTACGGGAGTCCTATCGACCCAATGCGTTTGCCCGCATCATGGACCATCAGGGCCGGGTGGTGCAGATTGTTAACAACTACGAGTTTCTGAGTTTCAATATTGGCCCTACCCTGATGAGTTGGTTGGCCCGTCATGATATTGAGACCTACCGCCGGATTTTGGCCGCTGATCAGCAAAGTTGCGATCGCAACAACGGCCACGGCAACGCCATTGCCCAGGTTTACAACCACATCATCATGCCCCTGGCCAATGAGCGGGACAAACTCACCCAGGTCCGCTGGGGCATTGCCGATTTTCGCAAGCGCTTTAACCGTGATCCCGAGGGGATGTGGCTAGCGGAAACCGCCATTGATCAGGATACATTGCGAGTCTTAATCCAAGAGGGGATCAAGTTTACGATTGTGGCTCCTTCCCAGGTGCAGCGCTGTCGTCAGCTATCCCCTAACTATTCAGACTGGCAGGAAGTAGGGGATGGGCAAATTGATCCCACCCGGCCCTATCGCTGCTATGTGCCCGGTTTACCCACAGGACAAAACTATATCGACATTTTTGTCTATGATGGGCCGATCTCTGGCGACATGGGCTTTAGCGATATTTTGCAGTCATCCCAGTCCTTTGCCGACCGTCTGGGCCAAGCAGTCCGTGGCGACCGCCATGGGGCCCAGCTGATTTCGGTGGCCACCGATGGGGAAACCTTTGGCCACCATCGCGGCGGTGCCGAGCGCGCCCTGGCCTATGCCCTGCACCACGAGTTTGTGGACCGGGGTTGGCGGGTGGTGAGCTATGCCCACTACCTCAGTTTATTTCCCCCCACCTGGGAGCTGGAGCTCAAGCCGGTGACCGCCTGGAGCTGTTCCCACGGGGTGGAACGATGGAAAAGTGACTGTGGCTGTGGCGGTGGTGGGGCGTGGCACCAGAAGTGGCGTGCTCCCCTGCGTCAAGCCCTGGACTGGCTGCGGGATGAGTTGATTGAAATCTACGAAATCACCGGGGAGGAGCTATTCAAAGATGTTTGGGCGGCTCGGGATGGGTATATCGATGTGGTGTGCGATCGCACCCCCCTCACCATCGAGCAGTTCTTCACCCAACATCAGCACCACGAACTCACCCAGGCGGAACGCACGGATGCCCTGTGTCTCCTAGAGATGCAGCGCCATGCCATGCTGATGTACACCAGCTGCGGCTGGTTCTTTGAAGAAATCTCTCGCCCTGAAGGCACCCAGATTCTACGCTACGCCGCTCGAGCCATTGAGCTAGCTAAAGATATCTGTGGCGAATCCCTAGAGGCGGACTTTATCGCCAAGCTGGCCCTGGCCCCCAGCAACATACCCCACTTCCGAGACGGCGCTGGGGTATACCGAGCCCAGGTGCAACCCTCCCGCATTAGTGCCGAGCAGGTAGTGGCCCACTATGCCATGTCCTCTCTGTTCCACACTTATCACCGAGAGCAGCGTCTGTACTGCCACACCGTGACCCACCAGGATTACCAAAAGCAGACCCTCGGGGGCCATGCCCTAGCCTTGGGACAGGTCAGTATTGTGTCAGAAATTACCCAGGCCAAGGCCAACTATACCTTTGCCGTCTTTCATGTGGGGGGCCAAGAGTTTCTCTGTGGCATTTGCCCCTTCAAAAATCGCCTGGCCTATACCCGAGCCAAGGATGCTGTGCTGAGGACCTTTGCCCAGGGCAGTGTGGTCCAGACCATTGCGGCGATCCAGAGCCAGTTTGGCCAATACACCTTTAACCTGCAACAACTATTTAGTGAAGAGCGACAGCACATTATGCAGTTGCTCAGCCAAAACACCCTGCATCAGCTCAACCAGCTGTACACCCAAATTTATCGGGAAAACTATGGGGTGCTGATGGCCTTCCATCGCGACCATATGGATGTGCCGCGCGAGCTGCAGGTGGCCGCTGAAATCACCCTGAGCCACCGCGTCATTGATGTTCTGCGGCATTTAGAACAGGACCTGAGTGAGATTGACGAACACATGCTGGCCATTAGTACTGGCTATCTTGGGGAGCTAGAGGGAATCGCCGTCGAAGCCAACCATCTCCATTGTCACCTCACCATCCCGACCGCTGCGCCGCTGCTGGAGGGACTGATTTTGCAGGCTTTGCGCCAAACCCTGCGGATTGAGCCCGATGCCAGCCGTCTAGACTGTATCCTGACGGTCAATCCCTTAGCTGTCCAAGGCATCAAACGTTTGATTACCCTTGGCCTCAACCTCGGCCTCAACCTCAATCTAGATCGGTCCCAGGAAGTCTATTACCACTACAGCCAACACTGTGAGGCCATTCCCAGCCTGGGACAGGCTTTGGGTATAGCTGAATAGCGGGTTGCCAAATGCTCTAGGCAGAGAGTCTACCCAGAGCATTTGGCATCAGGATTAGAAAAGTGAAGGGTAAAGAGTGGGACTTTCTACTCTTTACCCTTCACTTCTTTTACCCTTCACTTTTTATGGATAATCAGCCCTAAAATGACCAAACTTGATTTTTAACGCTGATATAACGTGCGGGCATCAAATCCCAAGCGACGGGCTTCACGTACCCGCTCAGCCGCAGCCGAGCGAGTACTGTAGCTACCAATATTAATGAACCGACCTTGGCGACTGGAGTCAATGGCGGCATTGCCAAAGGACCGCTGCACCTCTCCTAAATCATCTAGGGACTCCGTCACAGCAGCCACATAGGGAAAATTATCATTGGAGAAGTCTTCACTGCCTAGGGCGGCATAATTGATATCATTGCTCCCCGCTGGCACCACCCCTAAGATATCCAAGGTTTCTGGACCCGCCACCCCGGTCACGGGCAAATCGTACCATTGCTGAAACTGCTGTACGGCTGAACGGGTCATGGGACCGTAGGCACCGTCGATGGGCCCCGGGTCAATGCCATTGCGATCCAGGGCGAGTTGCAACGCTTCCACATCCCGTCCAACGTCTCCAGGGCCAAGAGAACGACCAGCACTGGCGGGGCCCACAAACCCACTGGGACTGGGCAATGAAGGCGGCGGGGGTGCCGGCAGTAGCTCGCTCTGGGCATGGACAGCGGCTCCCCAAAAGGTTAGGATGCCGCCCACCACAGCGGCTGTCAGTAATTTAGGCATGAGAAAATTTCCTGATATAACGCTGATAGGTTCCAGCCCGACGCAATAATTTTGGCGACTCAGCTAGAGGGTTTACAAGTCTGCTGGGTTGGATACGCATATACCGCCCCAGCCAGATGGCGTATATATTAGCGAATGATTGACAAAATAGCCGATTAAAGTTTTATCTTCTGGTACTTTGTCGCGTCACTGACCGAGTGGATGTCTAATCGTGTAGCACCCGGGCGTCATAACCGAGGTCACTGGCATCATCAACCAAGATTTCGGCATCGGACCGGTCTTGAAAACGACCCAGGCTAATGTAGTCGCCAAGGCTATTGTTCTCTACGGTGGCATTGGGAAAGCTGCGTCGAATCTGACCCAGTTCGGACCGTCCCGCAATGATGGCGGCCACATAGCGACCTTGGGAACGATTGCCATCATTACCAAAGGAACCAGAAGAGGAAGAGGACCTACCCCCAGAGCGAAAGCCCATGTGGACCAGGGTCGCCCGATCGGCAACACCGTCAACGGGGAGATCGGCGGTGCGCTGGTAGGTCCTCACTGCTTGCATCGTCTCACTACCGTAAACCCCATCCACGCCGATATTAAAACCATAGGACCGGAGCACACGCTGGAGGGTGATAATGTCGTCTGGACTGGATACAGCGCTAATGTCCTCAGAATTGATGGTGCCGTAGTTGGGATGGGTCAACCCCACAGCTAAACGCTGGGTATCAATCCCCAGTAGATTTAAGGTTTGGGGGTCCGCAACACCGGTGACATCTAGCCGACGAATTCGCTGAAACTGTCTTACGGCCTGGGTCGTTGTCGGACCATAGACCCCATCGATCGCCCCAGGAAACAGCCCTCTCTCGTCTAGTTTTCGCTGCAGTTCAGTCACCGCTGGTCCGCGACTACCTTCGCTGAGTCTCGCCTGGGCAATGAGCATGGGAGATACAGTCTGACTGGGAGTCTGGCTGGGCATCTGACTGCCAGTCAGTGCCATGGCGGGTACCGCGCTTAATAACCAAGCCCCCAGAAACAGCTTGACACTGAGCCGAGCGTTCTGGCGATTGGTGGTGAATAACCCCGAAATGCTCATGTTCTATTGTCCTAATGTCATGGTGCTTAACAAATACAACATTCTGGCTCAGTGAAACTACGGCCAGATTCTGTCTAAATTGCTGGATATGTCTATTAAATCATCTGGCTAGGGAATGTAGGCATTCGTCAATAGCCGTAGACATAATTACTGAGAAAAGGTTCATTGTGTAAAGCTAGGATAAGGAAAATTGTCCTTGAGCTGGGTTTCTGTGGGCCAGTGAGGGCGTTCTATCGGTCTTGCCTTTGAGGCTGGAACGATGTCCTCCTAGGAATTCTGGGAAATTAATCGCTTTTAGTTACAATGAGCGGAAACAAAACATGAAAATTTGTAACACTTTCCGGTTTGGCTATCTAGGTTCGCTTAACGCTGATTCGTAGAATCTCGGGCTGCCTGCGCTGAGGTCTAGGTTCAGCGTTAGTACCTACAGCTATGGGGATATACGTATTTGCCCCGCGGCTACATAGGCCAGCCTTTGAGTGGGTTCCGTACCACGGGTTGATCCAATCTGGCTGTAGCGGTTGATAAACCATGTGCCAGTTGAAACCTGTGACGTTAACTCGAGCAACACGATCGGGCCGGACGTGGACAGGTTTTATTTAAGTGTTTCTAGGCTGACGCCGAAGTGTTCTATCTCATCCAGACTGTGTATGTTAAAACCTGGACTCCGTCGTGCTTCAAGAAAGCTTCTGTTGTACCAAGAGCAGCGCTATCCCAATATTGAGCGACTTGGGGTGACCCATTCCTATTGGGGTGACCTCTACCATATATGGCTAACCATTTCCTGGTTCGAATTTGTTCTGCTGGTCAGCGGTTGCTATTTGGTGGTCAATGGCTTGTTTGCGATTGCTTATAGTTTAGATGCGGATGCGATCGCAAGTTTTCGCCCCGGTCATTTTCAAGATCTATTCTTCTTTAGCGTCCAGACCATGGCCTCTATTGGTTATGGTGCCATGCACCCCACCAGTACCTACACTCATTCTCTGGTGGTAATCGAATCGATTTTTAGTCTGTTCTTTACCGCCATGACCACCGGGTTAGTCTTTGCCCGCTTTTCCCTGCCCACCGCCCGCATTCTCTATAGCCGTGTTGCCGTGGTGGCCCCCTTCAACGGTGTCCCCACCCTCATGTTCCGTACCGCTAACGAACGGCGTAACTATATCTTAGAAGCGCAGCTATGGGTCACCCTAGTGCGGGATGAAATCACCGAAGAAGGCGAACATATCCGCCGTTTTCACGATTTACCCCTGGTGCGTTCCCACACCCCGGTCTTCAGCCTTTCCTGGACGGCAATGCATCGCCTCACCAGCGAAAGTCCCTTTTATGGAGAAACTCCAGAAACCCTGCGGGAAAGACGGGCCGAGATTATTGTCACCTTAACGGGGCTAGACGAAACCCTGTCCCAGACGATCCATGCCCGCCATTCCTTTAGCGCCCACGATATTTACTGGAACCACAAATTTGTAGATATTATTTCCACCAGTGAGTCGGGCCGCTCCATCGTTGACTACAATCACTTCCACTCCATTGAGCCCGTGGAGCAGCAGCACTTTAAACATGTGGAGCAACACATTTATCGTCGTAGTCAAGAACGTTTAACCAGTTGGACACCCCATTAGAGATGGGCAAAGTGATGATTGAGCACCAAACTAAAACGGATGCCCCTAGGAGCATCCGTTTTAGTGTCGGGTTTAGTGATTAATGACCTTTTGACTGGATTGACTGGGGAATTTTGAGCCCCAAAGGCAAGGCATTGAATGAGCCCAGCCATTAGAAGCTGTTAATAGATAATCTAATCCACCCAATCAGCCCACCGAATTAAACCAGCAAAGTAAATAACTTCACCATTAGCTGAGTCCGATTGATCGGCTTGCCGAGATAAAAAGACGCACCGCATAGCTTGGCCCGAATCTGTCCAATCAGATTAGCTTTCTTGGCTAATAGGACAATGGGGACATCCTTATACTGTGGGTGACGCCGCAGATGGGCACAAAAATCAAAGCCGTTCAATCCACCCATCGCCGTTGTCAGCATAATCAAATCAGGCTGACACCTGGCTAAGTCGGCAACCGCCGTGGCCACATCGTCCACCGACGTAATCGAGAAGACCGTATCCTCTAGAAATTCCCGCAGATCTTTCAGGGATTGACTGTCAGAATCAATACATACCAACTGATAAGAGGGAGCGACACTGCTACCAAGGGTGGATGTCGCCTGGAACCTCGGCTCGGGGGCGATACCGTTTAAAGCTGGCTCAAACGTATTGGCGGATGCCTGTTGGAGTAGCGCCTTCATATCGCCGCCTGGTGTAGTCAGCTCCTCAATCGTTTTAGGTCTGGCAATGGAGACCTCACTTTTGGGAGCGCTACTGCGCTTTGAGGAAAGTGCCTCGGTTTCCTGATGGCACTGCTCCACTAAAGCCCGAATGTCTAGGCTGCAAAAAGTAGGATAGTCAACGATATTGCTAAAGTTATTGACCTCATAGCTACCGCGATCCACCCTGAGTAAAGATGTAACGGTGGTCACAGCCAAGGCGCGGATCAGCTGACCCGCCTGATCAAAGTTAAGGTAGCCTTGATCCACAAGCCAACGAACGGCCCGATAATCGGCACTTAGGTCATCACCTTGGTGAGTGTATTGCCGATGATAAAGCTGTAACTGCGCTAAAACCAAATCGGAGATTACTTCAGGAAACAGTTGACGCCCTTCAAATCTCAGCGCATCGAATCCATTTTGAGAACTCGTTGCAAATAGGAGCTTGCCCCGCTGCAACCACAGAGACCACCGAACATCATTGGAAACTACTAATAGTTCACCACTGACTTGACGACCTACAAGCTGTGCCAGCAAAGTAAGCGGGTGTAATTTTTTGTGTGTAATAGTGCCTGCTAAAACCATGGGAGAAGTTCCGGTCAAAGAACGGTATTCAAGGGATTAAGAATCAAATAGAGTCGCGATGGATTTAGGGAGTCAAATGAATTGTTGCAATCAGTAATTACTGAAAAGTAGCTATCAAAACCGATTCTTCCCTAAAACAATCAACTATGCACGGGATAATTCCTTCGCACTCTCTTGTTATAAATAAAGATGAGAAGTAATTAACTACTGAGTAGATACACCTAAATAGAAAATAAAGGCAAGTGATGTTGGAAATTCAAACCGTATCTCACTGGGAATTCTTGCGAGCTGACGTTAACCGCAACTGAAGAATATAGACTTTAAAAATTTGTTTGCCCGTCTATATTGACCAATTTCAATCAGTTGTCTTAAAAGTGCAAGTATTTCCCTAGAAGCTGGTCGAAAATTTACATCTTTTGCATTGTTGGTTTATATAAATCGCATTTAAAAATTTCATGTTTATACTGATGCATTGTCCGAATACGTACGTAATGTGCGACGACAATGAGGCCACACCTAATTCAGGGCGATGTTTTTAGGATTATCCAAGGGTTTGAACGTTTCCCGGTAACCCTTTACACAGAGTCTACAAGCGTACTTAACGTAGATCAGTATCGCTTCATTTTTAATAGCCTGTCAAACCCTGAACTACGACTTTTGGCTTAATAAATATCGGCAGTTTGGCTGGTCAAAACAGGTTTTGCCGGTCAAAAAAAATATTTTAACAGCCTTAGTACTGTCCCCATTTATGCCCGTGGGGGTCAGTAAACAGTCGTACCCTTAATCTGGTGCATCAGTTGCACGTGGGTACTTCTTTCCAGTTCATCAGCTTGGGGCTGGCGTTGCAGGTAAGTACCATCCGACTGCATTTCCCAAGCCTGACGGTTATCGTCTAAACAGATATTTAAAATATTTGTTAGGTCACGCTGGAGATGGGGGGCTAGGATCGGTGTGACGGCTTCTACCCGGCGATCTAAGTTACGGGGCATCCAGTCAGCACTGCCAATATAAAACTTTTCGTTCCCCCGGTTGTGGAAATAGAAAATGCGGGAGTGTTCTAAGAAACGACCAATAATACTGATCACTCGAATGTTTTCGCTGACGCCTTTAATCCCAGGGGTGAGGCAGCAAACACCACGCACGATTAGATCAATGCTCACACCTGCCTGGGAGGCCTGATATAACGCTTGGATGATGCCGGGATCGACTAAAGCATTCATTTTGGCGATAATTCGACCATTCGTGCCATGGGCGGTTTCCTGGTTGATTAATGCCAGCATCCGTTCCCGTAGGGTGATGGGGGCAATCAACAACTGACGATAGGCCTTTTGCCGTGAGTACCCCGTGAGGAAGTTAAACAGATCGGTTAAGTCGGACCCCAGCTCCTCGTTACAGCTTAATAAGCCTAGATCGGTATATACACGAGCGGTTTTCGGATTATAGTTGCCGGTACCAATGTGTACATAGCGGCGAATCCCATCGTGCTCCTTGCGCACCACCAGGGCAATTTTGGTATGGGTCTTTAACCCCAGCAGGCCATAGACCACATGTACCCCTGCTTTTTCCAGGGTACGAGCCCAATTAATATTATTTTCTTCGTCAAAACGGGCCTTCAGTTCCACTAGGGCAACCACCTGTTTCCCATTTTCAGCCGCTGATACCAACGCGCTGATGATGGGGGAATCTCCCGATGTGCGATAGAGGGTCATCTTGATGGTGAGTACATCAGGATCAGCGGCGGCCTGGGTAATAAACTGCTGAATCGTTGCCGTAAACGAGACGTAGGGATGGTGCACTAGACGATCGCGACGGCGAATGATGGAAAATACGTCATCCCCTTCCCCATCGGCATCTTCACGGTGAATGCGATGCCAGGGTGGGGGAATCACAGCAGTCCAATCAGGGTCTTTATGCTCCGACAGGGGCAGACTAATCAACTTCATCAAGTCGCCTAGGCCAATCAGCCCGGTAACTTCATAAATGTCAGCTTCTGTCAGATCCATCTCTGTGAGCAGGGTGGAGCGCACAGCGGCAGAGGTGCCTGCCTGTAGTTCTACCCGCACCAGGGATCCTCCCAACCGTCGCTTACGCAACTCTTGCTCCAGGGCCAACATCAAATCATCGGCGTCATCTTCTTCCAAAAACAGATCGGCGTTACGGGTAATGCGAAAGGTGTAATATTCTTCCACCACCATGCCCGGGAAAAGAAAGGTGAGGTTTTTGCCAATGACTTGCTCTAGGGGGACAGCCGCCCAGACGGTCCCTGGATCATGGAGCTCCTTAGGTAACTGAATAAAGCGAGGTAGGACCTTGGGAACTTTAATCCGGGCAAAGTGGGTTTCCTCGGAGTCCGCCTCCCGCACCACAACGGCTAAATTGAGGCTGAGATTGGAAATGTAGGGAAATGGATGGCCGGGATCAACTGCTAAGGGGGTGAGTACGGGAAAGATTTGGTTTTCAAAATAGGATTGTAGGTAGGTAACCTGCTTGCTATTAAGCTCGTCATAGTCAAGCAAATGGATACCTTGCTCCTGTAGCTGAGCATTAATGTCTAAAAAACACTCTTGTTGCTTGGCAAATGTTGGTCTCAGTTTCTGGCCGATGGCCTGTAGGTGTTCGGTGGGGGTGCGACCATCGGGAGTGCGACGACTCACCTCGGCTTCAATTTGTTGTTTGATTCCAGCGACGCGCACCATGAAAAACTCGTCTAGATTATTGCTGAAAATGGCTAAGAATTTTAGCCGTTCTAGAAGAGGTGTACGTGGATCGATTGCTTCATGTAACACCCGCTCGTTAAATGACAGCCAGCTTAATTCCCGACTGATGTAGTAGTTGGGCGACGTTAGGTCGATGGTAGCTGGTGCGCTTATTTTGCCACCTGCAGCGTTGGTTGAAGATTTTTTGGAGGCTGTCTTTTTGGCGTTTTTGTCCAGCATTGGTAGATAGTTTGTTCTGTGATCTGCTAAAAAACATCGCCTTCACGGCCCACCCACCAATCACCCAGCTTCATTAAATCGGTATGGATATCGGCTACCTGCTGCGCATAGTCATCGGCCGATAGCTGGTGACGCCGCTCCTGAAGTTTTTTGAGGCGCAGTTGAATGAGCAGCCAGGGCTTACTGATACCGTCAGTTGCTTCAATATACTTGGCTAACTCCTGGCTGTTCATGGGGGCTACTTCCTGGGAAAGAGTAAGGTAAAACGCTGGGGGCAATAACTAGTTTTGGCGTCCTATCTTTACTTTACTTAAAAAATAAGCATCGTGATCCTGGGAAGGTTGTGATCTAGCTATAAACCCGTAGAAAGGAAACTGGATTAGCTTCTCTCTACGGGTTTATGGTTGGGTTAAGAAATGGGAAATTGACTAGAAACTTATTGCCTTGTGCCGTTTTTTCTAGATCGGCTGACCTACTGTTTTAGGTGCTGGACCCACCGGCACAAGTTTTAGCCTAACCTACTGTTTTAGGTGCTGGACCCACTCTCGTAGGTTATCAGCGGCAACATCGCGACCTCCTAGGCCAAATGCGATCGCAATTGCCACTGCAATCGCCCCCAACAATAGACCAAAGGCCAAGTTGACAATGCTAGTGGCTACACCCATTTGCTGCAGAGCCATGGCACCGACAAAGGCAATGATCACAATACGAGCTGTCTGAGCCAGGGTGTTAGAAGACGCCATACCCATGCCACTAATCATGCGGAAAGCCAGATTAGCCGCATAGAGACCAATAGCAAACACGATGATGCCGCTCAGTACCCGTACCGAAACCGCCATGATATTGTTAACAATCTGAGTCAGAGCCGGGAAGCCAAGAATCTCAGTGGCTGTTACCGCACCAAAAAGAATGACGCCAATGAGTACCAGCAAACCTGCAATCTCAGAAGGAGTCTTCTGGGGAGGCTGTACCGCTTCAATGGGTTGACCATCGAAGGCGATATCGATCGGCTCAGGGTCAGCACTGTTAGTGAGCTGAGAGAGACCCAAAACATCAGTAATGTTGTCAAAGCCTAGGCCAGACAGCAGGTTAATCACTAGGTCAGATACAAACTGCCCGATAAAGTAGAAGACTGTCAGCACCACACCCGCAGAGAGTACCTGGGGGATCTTGGCCATCACATCCTCTAGCATTGCAACCGCAGGTCCCGAAATGGCATCAATATTCAGCTCATTTAAGGCAGCAATAGCAACTGGAATGATGATTAAGGTGAAGACCAGTGTACCTGTCAGACTGGAAATGGACATGCCATCACCAGCGCGGGAAGCCAGTCCAAAGCGGCTACCAAGGTTATCTACACCAGTAGCGGCTAGCAGATTAGTAACAATGCCTCTGACAATATTGGCCACTAGCCAACCGATACCAAAGACAATAGCAGCGGTCAGAATCTGTGGAATCGCAGATAAAAACTGATCCAGCAGTTCTTCTACAGGGCCCAGCAAGCCCGGCAACTGTAGAGCACTCAGAATTAAAGGCAGTGCCAGCAGGAAGATAAACCAATAAAGAACGTTCCCCAGGGTTTCATTCACCTGGAAAGCGTTGCCTTCAGCATCTACACCCGTTTGCTGAGCTAATCGCTCATCTAGGTTCAAGCGGCCAAGACCGTTGGTAACGAATGATTTAGCTATCTTTGCAATGAGCCAGGTAATAAACAGGATTACTCCAGCACCGGCAATGCGTGGGATATACTCAAAAACCGTCTGTAATAGACCACTAATGGGTTCTGATACTGCGGTCAGCTGTAGCGCATTTAAGATGGCAATGATGAAAAAGAGCATCACCACCCAGAACACAATGCTGCCGATCGTGTTTTCAATCGGGATATCGTCCCCTAGACCAGCCTTAGCCGCTAGCTGATTGTCTAGGTCCGTTTTACCTAATAAAAACTTGGCAAATGCCTTCGCCACTGTGGCAACCACTAGGCCCACAATCAGCAGCAAAATTGCACCTAGCAGTCCGGGTATAAAGTTACCGAGCCGACTGCCAATGCTATCCGTAAACTGTGTAATTGAGTTTGCCACAGCCAGATTGAACATTGGGTTCAAACTGAGGGAGTCAAAACCAATCACCCCGTGGAAGTGAGTCATTGTTCTCTCTTATACCTACTGAACATCTACATGGGTCGAGCATGGTACCCAACCTAAGCGCAAATCATTACTCGCACATAAGGGTACCGCTTAATATCATTTTTTTCCCCGGAAGTCTTACTAATATCAGACTTTGTGATGCAAGCTCTGTATTTCTACGCATAAATTTAGGTTAAATTTAGGTTTTTAAGGTCTTATATTTACGATTAGACCAAAAATGGAAGGATTTCCTAGCTTTATCGAGATTATCGAGAATTGAGTCACTGCTGCACTACCGCAACAGCCATAAACCTGATCCACTGTTTTGGTCATAGAGCTAATCACCGTTGCCAGGTTTTTGTCGATTAAAGCAGCCTGAGGAGCAGCCATACCCGTTTGCATTGTTAAAGTAAGCATTTCCTGACCAAACGCCTGAGCTTTGGATCGCCGTAATCGCCGCTCGATCGACAACTAGGTCCCTTTACGCCATGGGATGCGGCTAGCCAGCAAGCCTAGGCCCATCAGCCCCCATAAATTTGAGGATTCTGGCACGTCCTGGGCCGGTTGATCCTGGAAGTTGCTCAGCAAGGCAATCCCATCGTTGACACATTCCAAAAATAGGCTGGCAATGAAGCTACCATTCGGCACTAGGGAGCGGTTAAACCGAACCGTATGGGTTTGCTCGTCACCCACGTCAAAATGGGCAAAGTCCAGTCCTGCCTGAGCCGCCTCCGACTCCGATAAAAAATCGATGGTTCCTACTAAGGTGCCGGTGCTGATGGAGGATAAGACCGGTGTTTCCGCACCAACATAAGCCAACGCCGCTGCCTCAGTGGCCATATCTCCCAAGGTATGGTCTCGGCCATAGCCAGCCCCATAGTAGGCCGTCAAACTGTTATGGCCATTGTTAACAGCTGCCACAGACTGGGCCGTTACATGACGAAACACCCCGACATCAGATACCCCCGAATCATTGGTGGCGGCAAAACGAATACCCCATAATTCACCATTGGCACTGTTCAGGTCAGTGCCGGTGAAATTTAATAGGAGATCGCCCCAGCCAATATTGCCATCCTCAGCGTTGTCCGTATCCACGCCGGTTAAGGCGGTGCCCCCGGTGACCGACACATAGACATTTTCACCCGTTTCCTTGACCGCCAGACCTTCTACCTCATAGGCCGGTCCACCAGAGCCATCGTCTAAGGCGTCAATGCTGTAGGTCCACCCTCGGTGAAAGGTACCAGCCTGGGCCGCGTAAGCAATGCCAAAGCTACAGACAAGGGAGCCTGTGAAAACAGCAAAATAGTTCATTAGATGCGGTAGGAGCAGAGAACAATGGGTCAAGCGAGAATGCCCATAGGATATCTAACGAGGTCAACCCTTTCCTCCGCGATATGCCCTTAATTGAAGGAATATGTCGCTAAAAGTAATACATTGTCGTCTGGGTGGAAATACTAGAGGAGAGAGTGCCGCTATCAATGGCGTTAAGTACGGCATCTGTCTGTCCCCCATAGTCATAAAAAAAGAAGAGCTACCAGGACATTAAGCCTAGTTGCTCTCCATAGTGATACTGAAAAAATTGAAAGCCAAACTGCCTGCGAATTAATCAAGCATCTCTTCCATAAAGAGAACATCCTGATAATCTCTCCTAACAATCAAGACATCGAGCTTGATGCCTATCAGGCACTGACCTATGGGATATAGGTTAGAAGGTTAGTCATCCGAGTCGGAGGTATCATTATCATCATCAGCATCGATTGCTTCAGTCCCTGACTCATCCACTGACTCATCAGTCACTAAGTCATCAGCAACTGAGGCATCTGGGCTGGGGATGCCATCTGATTCAGAATTGTTGATGTCCGCCTCTGAGCCACTACCAGGTTCACTGGGGATATTCTCCTCATCAATTTCTAACTCGGGCACAATGGCAACGGCTGCGATCGCATCATCTCCCCCCAATCGCTGTAGCTGCACCCCAGTGGCCATGCGCGACTGGATAGAAATGGCATCAACGGCCTGACGAATAATAATGCCGCGCTGGGTCACCAGCATCAGTTCGTCGCGAGGATGTACCACCCGCAGAGCCACCAGTTCATCGTTTTCCTTGCGGAATTTCATCCCCACCAGACCCATGCCAGCCCGGTTTTGCAAACGGAAATTTTCCACCCGCACCCGTTTACCCAGCCCCCCGGCAGCAATAATTAAAACCCAAGGACCAGCATCTCCCTCGGCCACCGTTACGTCAGTTTCTGTCGCCTCTGTCGCCTCTGCCGCCTCTGTCTCGGTGGCCTCATCGACATCCGCCCCATCACCCTCCTCCACTTCAGAAGCCGCCACCTTATCGGTGATCGCCGCCGCTAAGATATCCATACTAATGAGCCTATCGCCATCCCGCAGGGACATGGACCGAACACCACGAGTAGGTCGACCCAACGGTCGTAGCTGGGTGTTATCGGCCCTAAAGTGAATGGTCATGCCATGGTGAGAACCAATAATGATGCTGTCCGCGGTCCGGGCCAATCGCACCCAACGTAGCTCGTCGCCATCCTCTAGGGAAATGGCGATCAGACCGTTGGTGCGAATATTACTAAAGGCGGACAGGGCCGTCTTTTTAATAAAGCCGCCATGGGTGAGCATGACCAAATACACATCTTCCGAAAACTCCGGCACCCCCAGCACAGACGTAACTTTTTCCTCCCGGGGGATGGGCAACATTTGCACGATGGGATTCCCCCGCGCCGCCCGAGACCCTTCGGGAATTTGATAGGCCCGCAGGGTGTAGGCCACCCCACGATCGGTGAAAAACAACACATGATCGTGGGTACAACAGGTAATGAAATGATTGATCCCATCGTCATCCTTCATCCGGGTACCCGACTTACCACGGGTGGCCCGGTTTTGGGCCTCAAATGTCGAAACGGGCATCCGCTTGATGTAACCCTGTTCCGTCACCAGGATCACCACCTGTTCATTGGCAATCAGGGAAATATCCGTCAGTTCATCTTCCGCTGCTTCAATGACGGTCCGCCGCTCGTTGGCGTGGGCGGCACGAATCTGCTCCAGCTCTTCTTGAATGATTGCCAGGATGCGCTCGCGACGGGCCAAAATGTCCCGCAGATCCGTGATTTTTTCCTGCAGGGACTCATGCTCTAGCTGGATTTTGTCGGCTTCTAGGGCGGTCAGACGCCGTAGCTGCATCTGCAGAATGGCATCAGCCTGCACCGAGGACAGCTCGTAGGAGTCCATCAGCTCCTGCTTAGCAGTGGCCACATCCGCCGCATGGCGAATCAGGGCAATCACCGCATCCAGGTTATCCAAGGCGATCAGATATCCCTGGAGAATGTGGTCCCGCTCTTCAGCCTTACGCAGCTCATACCGGGTGCGGCGGGTAATGGTCTCCACCCGGAAGTCTAAAAAGACTTCTAAAAATCTCTTTAGGGTTAACAGTTGGGGCTCACCGTTGACCAGGGCCAACATGTTTACACCGAAGTTGTTTTGCAGGGGTGTCTGCTTGTAGAGATTGTTGAGCACCACCTTGGGATAGGCGTCCCGCTTGAGTTCGATCACCACGCGCATGCCGTCGCGATCGCTCTCGTCACGGATGTCAGAAATGCCGTCCAACCGCCGGTCGTTGACCATCTCGGCAATCTTTTCTATCAAACCAGCTTTGTTGGTTTGATAGGGCAGTTCGGTAATAATAATGGCTTCCCGGTCAGGACGACCGGTATATTCTAGGGTTTCAATGGCGGCTACCCCACGCATGGTGACGGAACCGCGCCCGGTGAGATAAGCATCGCGAATGCCACTACTGCCGATGATCTGGGCCCCGGTGGGAAAATCTGGCCCATGAATGTGGTTCACCATCAGCTCTTCGCTGGTAATCTCAGGATTTTGGATCAGGGCAATCACACCGTCCAACAGTTCACCCAAGTTGTGGGGGGGAATGTTGGTGGCCATGCCCACCGCAATCCCCGAGGAGCCATTGAGCAACAGCTGCGGGATGCGCGCAGGCATCACCGTGGGTTCTTGCTGGGAACCGTCAAAGTTGTCGGCAAAGTCAACGGTCTCGGATTCAATATCCTGAAGCAACGCCTCACTGGTCAGGGCATGGAGCCGCGACTCGGTGTATCGCATGGCAGCGGGCGGATCGTTGTCGATGGAGCCGAAGTTACCGTGGCCAGAGATCAGCGGAGCCCGCATGGAAAAGTCCTGGGCCATGCGCACCAAGGCATCGTACACAGCGGTATCGCCGTGGGGATGGTACTTACCCAGCACTTCACCGACCACACGGGCGCATTTTCTAAAGGGCCGATCTGCAGTTAACCCCAGCTCATGCATAGCGTAGAGAATACGGCGATGCACTGGCTTGAGACCATCCCTCGCATCCGGTAAGGCGCGCCCCACAATGACGCTCATGGCGTACTCTAGGTAGGACCGGGACATCTCGCTACGCAGATTGGTGGATACAATCCGCTCTTGGGGATTACTCATACAGAAAGGAGACTCCAAAGACGTCTGGAAAACAATGCCTAACTAAACAGGTTCTCAGTTAGGGTTTTAAGTCCCCTAAACTAGGAATTGTGAGGCCAGATTTTCCTGGAAAATTCTCAATGAGAATGGCTATTTATTTTAGCACATTATTGGGATTCTTGATGGGCGCTGTATCCCTGAAAAATCAAGGGTTTGGGGTTATATTTTCTAGGGTCGTTGAGATGGGGGTGCCAAGGCTGGGAATCACCTCGGAAATAAAGGCCATCACAGGGCAGTCTATTACGTCTGTTAAAGACTCTGGAGAAAAAACAATGGCATTCTCGACTGTGCCGTTTCGGGTAATTTATTCTGATCGGTTTTTAGACCATGACACCGGTATGGGCCATCCTGAAAATGCAGGGCGACTGACGGCGGTGGTATCGGCCTTGAAGGCCCATCCCATGGCCCAAAACCTGGAGTGGGTGGAGCCTTGCGATCGCAACCCCCTACCCCACATCAACACCGTCCACGACCCAGCCTATGTCCTGACCCTCCAACGCATCGCCGAGCAGGGTGGTGGCGACTTAGATGGCGACACCCCCGTCTCCGCTGCCAGTTATGACATTGCCCTCCTAGCGGCGGCCGCCTGGATGGATGGAGTAGACCATGTGTTGGGGGATAAAGACACCTCGGCATTTATCCTGGCCCGTCCCCCTGGTCACCATGCCGAATATGGCCAGGGCATGGGGTTTTGCCTGTTAAGCAATGCCGCCATTGCCGCCCACTACGCCCTGATGCAATCCGGCATCCAGCGGGTGGCGGTGCTGGACTGGGATGTCCACCATGGCAACGGCACCCAACAACTGGTGGGTAACCACCCCCAGCTTGCCTACTGCTCACTCCACCAAATGCCGGCCTATCCGGGTACTGGCCATGCCCAGGAAACCGGCGGTCATGGCAATGTGTGTAATATTCCCATGGCCCCCGGCAGTGCCTTTGAGGACTATCATGCCCGCTTTGAGCAGCAGGTTATGCCATTTCTCCAACAGTTTCAGCCGGATCTGTTGATTGTTAGTGCAGGCTACGATGCCACTGCCGCCGATCCCTTGGCCGAGGTGAATCTGAGGCCAGAAGACTATGGCGTGTTTACTCAGTTGTGCAAAACCGTAGCCCCTAAAATGCTCTTTGGCCTGGAGGGAGGGTATGACTATGGAGCCTTGAGCCAATCGATTGTGCACACCATTCTGGGCTGGTTGGAGGATTAAAATTACAGAACCCATGGGCAAGAAGATCTGAAGGTCTTCTTGCCCATGGGTTAACTGGAATGGATATGGATTGCTGACCAAACGGTTCAGTCAGCTTTTACGTTCTAAACGCCCACCTGGGCAAACGCAGGCAGTTCCATATTGCCCACATCGATGCTGACATGGTCTGGATCGGCCCAGAGGATCAGGCGAGGCAGGTAGGCGCTGCTCAAATGCTCATGGTTGGGCAACACCCGTAGGGAGAATCCCTGCAGACCACTGTGCCCATAGGCCACATTAAGGGTGTATAAGCTGCTGCCATCAGCATCTTGTCCCCGATAGACCATGGCCGTCGCTTGACCACCCTGCAGCTCACCATCCACATCGATGCCACCCTGGTAGAATTCCACCGAAACATCCGATGCCTGGAGGCGACCCAGATAGACCCGTGCCGTTACCTGGAGGGGCTCATTAACCTGCAAATCCACATCGTGGGACAGGCCAATTTGGGCGATGGAAATCTGTTGCCAGTGCTGGTACAACTCAGACTGCCACTGGGCTAGGGCCTTGGCAGGAGCATAGTCATTAACCAACAACTGACGACCCCGATCCGACGCGGCAAAATAACCCAGGTTCGAGTACTCCTGTAACATCCGAGCCGTATTAAAGGCCGGGGTATTTAACCGGATAGCGGCCTTCATCTTGGACACCCAGCCCCGGGGAATACCATGGTTATCGCGATTATAGAAGAGAGGAACTACGGCGGTTTCTAGGAGTTCATAGAGGTCATTGGCCTCCACTTCATCCTGGTATTCCTGGTCTTCGTAGTCTTCCCCAGAACCAATGGGCCAGCCGGTTGCAACATAGTCCGCCTCATCCCACCAGCCGTCTAGGACGCTGAGGTTGGGGAGACCGTTCATTGCCGCTTTCATGCCGCTGGTGCCGGAGGCTTCCCGAGGGCGACGGGGGTTGTTCAGCCACACATCACAACCTGACACCATCCAACGGGCCACGTGAATATCGTAGTTGGGCACAAATACGATGAACCGATCCAAACCTTCGTCACGGGTGAAGTGAATAATGTTACGGATCAGCTCTTTACCAGGAATATCCTTGGGGTGAGCCTTACCGGCAATAACAAATTGGACCCGGCGACCCAGGGAGTTTTCAACAATCTTGCGCAGACGCTCCACATCCCGCAGGAACAGGGTGGCGCGCTTATAGGTGGCAAAGCGACGGGCAAAACCGATGGTTAAAATGCTGGGGTCCAACACTTCCTGCGCCCGCTCCATTTCCAAATGGGAGCCACCGCGCTCTTTAACGGCCTTGCGCATGCGATCGCGAACGGACACCACCAAATGGGAACGACAGCTTTCGTGGTTGCGCCAAATTTCCTCATCGGGGATGGCACTCACCTTGTCCCATAGGGGGTCGTCCACCCCAGCGCTATCCCACTCGACTCCCAGGTAGCGGTCATAGAGTTCCTGGGTGGACTTGGCCACACAGCTACGGGCGTGAACACCGTTGGTAATGGAGGTGATGGGCACCTCATCGGCGGGCAAACTGGGCCACAGACCACCAAACATGGTGCGGGATACGGCACCGTGGAGCTTACTCACACCGTTAACAAAGGAGGCCATCTTAATGGCCAATACTGCCATGCTAAAGGGGGCGTCATTATCGGTGGTCTCAGTTTCCCGACCCAAGCCTAAGAAATGCTCATGGGATAGGCCAAACCGGGCAGCATAGTGCCCCAGGTAATGGAAGACCTTATCGGGGGGGAAGAGGTCAATCCCGGCGGGTACAGGGGTGTGGGTGGTAAACAGTTGGGTAGCTTGGGCCAACTGCTGAGCCTCACTAAAGCTCAAGCCCTTGTCATCCATCAGCATGCTGATCCGCTCTAGGGCCAAAAATGCTGAGTGACCTTCATTTAGGTGGTAGGCGGAGGGCTCATGACCCAGGGCCTTCAGCATCCGCACACCGCCAATCCCCAGCATCATTTCCTGGTGGATGCGCATGTCGATGTCACCACCGTATAAGCGATCGCAAATATCCTGATCGTGGGGAGCGTTAGGCTCAATATTGGTATCCAACAGATACAAAGGCACCCGACCCACATCTACTCGCCAGATCCGAGCATAGACCTTACGACCGGGATAGTCCACGGCAATACGCAGCTCATTCCCCTGGGCATCATGCTCTAGGGTCAGGGGCATATTATAAAAATCATTGATGGGGTAGCGCTCCTGCTGCCAACCATCCGCATTCAGATACTGGGCAAAGTAGCCTTCCTGGTACAGCAAGCCAACGCCCACTAGGGGCAAACCCAAATCGCTAGCGGTCTTTAGATGGTCACCCGCTAGTACCCCTAAACCACCTGAGTAAACCGGCAGGCAGGTGGTGAGGCCAAACTCCATGGAGAAGTAGGCATAGCACTCATGGTCAGTGGGATTAGCCCGATTCTGATCGTACCAAGACTGGGCATTTAGGTAATGTTCTAAACGCTCCACAGCATGGTTCATCTGGGCAAGAAACCCGCCATCTGCAGCTACAGTCTGCAGCCGATCTTGGCTGATGGTGCTCAGCATCAAGATGGGGTTGTATCGACAGGAAGCCCACAGACCCGGGTCCAATCGTTTAAATAGGTCAATAGTCCCCACATCCCAATCCCAATGGATATTCTCAGCCAGCTGACGTAGCGGTGCTAATGAAGGGGGTAGGGTGGGTGTAACGTTAAAAGTACGAATTGGGCGCATATGGTTTCTGACGCGAGTGCTTCAAGTCCACGAACATTCTGACCCTGAAACTGGAATTAGGGCCAACCCTTAATACTCTTTTTGCTCCCCAGGCATATTTTTCCTTAGGCAAACCGTCAGGAATCAAGGGATAGCCCCAAAGCTAAAATCTTTCTTCAATTAAGGACAGTTCGGGTTAGCAGCCTGTACTTCGTTGCCTTTTATTGCCTTTTATTGCCTTTTGTTCTGTATAAGTCATGTAACTTGATGGGAATTTACCAGTGCGCCCCTTTAATGCGGCACCCCACCCCTCCCCGTTCCTGAAGGCTCTTATGGGCTGCCTGTTCGGGACTAAAAAAAACGTTTTCCACGATCTGCCATCCCGTTGTCATTAGGGCTGCAAATCGTTCTTCCTGGGCCTTGATACCGCCGTTAGTGATGTAGTAATTTAAGCCATTTTTACCGGTGACAAATTCGCCATTGAAAAAGTTGTAAAACACCTCGTTTTCTAGCTTCTCTCGCCGCACCTTTAGGCCCGCTGCGGTTAAGTCCTGGGCGGCATCGTTCTCTAGGTTGCATTGCAACTGCAACTTGGCGGCCATTCTCTCTGTGGTCTGGCAAGGGACCATTTCGGCAATCTCAATGGCGTTTTGGAGGGCCTCGCTACTATCGTTTAAAATCACCACCCCATGGCCGACAAATAGCATGCCCATGTCTAAATGGAACTGTCCTGGCTGCTCGACACAGACAACCTGCGCAATGGTGTCCAAGCCAAAATCCTCACAGATCAGTCTCCTCACATCGTTGTCGCTGAGTTGATAAATGTTGGCGGTGGCTGCGATCGCATCTTTGCCCACCAGAACCATCGGTTGGCCGGTTATATCTTCTCCGACCATCATATTACCACCTTCTATATAGGCCCGAATGTGGCCCACCGGTTGTGCTTTTGCCCGGGCTGCCTGTTCCCGCTCCAGTCCCATCCTCAAAGCATTTACCCGGACCCCCAACAGAATCCACAGCTGATCTTCCTGGAGTACTTCTGCCAGATCCTCTGGGGGTACTTTTCCTTGCCACCGTTGTTTTCTTCCCTCAGTCATGGCCCAGATCAACAACTCCTGATCAAATGGATTGAGCACGGCTACCCGGCCATTCTCCAAGTATTCCACACTGTCCTCGGCCCATTTCGAGACCGGATTTTGCAATGCTGTTATGGCATAGTCCAGGGTTTTATAGTCGTCTTTAGCCAACTGTTGTTCAACGTCGTTGCGACCGATGGTGTCGGTTAGAATTTCCAAGCGCAACCCCAGTTCTTTAGCCGTTCTGGCAAGGAACCGGAGGTGCTCCAGCTCTGTCTCGACCGGTTGCTCCGATTGGCCCCGGGTATAGTTCAGATGCAGTACCGTAGTCCGACCACTGGGGGTTTTCTTATGGGGGAGGGAGCGCCCCGTATCCACCTCAGGAACCATAGCCCGAATGCGGGCCTGAATGGATGCCACAGTTTCCCCCAGGGCATTATTTGCCCCATCCTCAGCCGGCTCCTCCATCTGCCTTAACATTTTGTGCAGCCTCGTCAGCAACGGCTCCATCGTCAGTGACGGCTCCATTGAGGCTCCTATGGATTGCGTGCTGGGCTTTTCTGGGGGATGCTCTAGCATATATTTTGGGCTTTCTGAGCTATTTTTGGGCCATTCGTCCGCACGTTCATGGTTGCTTCCTAGGGAAAATGCCTGGAGAAAAGTGCCTTCATGAAAGTTTATTACGGAGTGTCCTCCCTAGAGGTGCCTGGAATTGTAACAATTCCTCAAAGTTGGCAGGGCCTAACCTTAATAAAATTAGGGAATAGCCTGACGCTAAATAAAGTTGGAGTCCCCCCTGATGGGCTAAAGATCTCAACCTTGGGTTTCCATGTACTAACAATATAAAAAATTAGGAGACATTGAATGGTCAGCACGTTTAAAGAATCTGTTGTGAATTCCTCAATTCGCCTAGGAACCCAGGCCTTTGATGAGGCAGATCCGGTTCAACTTTGGCCCAGTGACTCTTTAGAGGCAGTTGAGATCGTTATTCGTGCTGTCTACCGGCAGGTTTTGGGAAATGCCCATGTGATGGAGAGCGAGCGGGCCGCTGTAGCAGATGCGGAATCGCAATTGCAGAACCATGCCATTACCGTACGGGAATTTATTCGCCAGATTGCTAAGTCTGAACTATATCGGACTCGCTTTTTTGAGCCCTGCTCCCGCAATCGCTTTATTGAGCTGAACTTTAAACATCTCCTAGGCCGAGCCCCTGATAGCTATAGCGATATTGCTGTCCATGGCAATCTGATCGAAGCTGACGGGTTTGAGGCTGAAATTGACTCCTACTTGGATAGTGATGAGTATCACCAGGTCTTTGGGGAAGATACGGTGCCGTTTTATCGGGGGCATAAATCCCCCACTGGTCAGAAGGTGTCTGGGTTTGCCAACCTATTAAAGCTGCTGCGGGGGGCCGCCAGTCATGACAACAGTTTGACCCATGATCAGCAGGCCCGGTTAAATCAGGCCATTATGGCGAATCACATTGGTGCGATCGCCCCAGTTACTCGCCCTGCCACCGAGTGGAAAACCCCCATTACGGCTGAAGCCTATGCTCTGATGTTCCCCTCTAGGCAGCCTGCCGCTCCCGAGCCAAAACCGGCTATTCAGCTGGGCACCCAGGCCTTTGATGAAACAGCCCCGGTGGAACTGTGGGCCAACGGCTCATCGGCAGCAGTGGATGTGGTGATACGGGCGGTCTATCGCCAGGTTTTGGGGAATGCCCATGTCATGGAAAGCGAGCGGTTGACCGTAGCTGATGCCGAATCCCAGCTGCGCCATCGTTACATTACTGTCCGCGAGTTTATTCGCAAAATCGCAAAATCAGAGTTGTATCGGAGCCGCTTTTTTGAACCTTGTTCCCGTAGTCGGTTGATTGAACTGAACTTTAAACACCTCTTGGGCCGTGCCCCCAACAGTTATAACGACATTGCTGACCATAGCCACATCTTAGATGTGGCGGGCTTTGACGCTGAAATTGATGCGTATCTCGACAGTTCCGAATATCTTCTGGCCTTTGGCGATAACATTGTGCCCTACTACCGAGGACATCAGTCCCCCACAGGGCAGAAAGTGGTCGGGTTTGCTAATTTATTGCAGCTGTTGCGCGGTGCAGCGAGCAATGACAACAATCCAGTTTATAAGTCCCAAGCTCGTTTAACCCAGGCCCTTATGGCCAATCACATTGGTGCGATCGCACCCCTCAGCAGCCCTGCAGACATCACATACGTTCCCACCTTCCTGCAGAAAGAACCCGAGCTAACCCCGGCCCAACTCGCGTCCCAGCAAACCTATCAGGGCTATGCATCATTCCAGCAAACACCTCCCGTGGAGCTTGTATCCGGGGCATCCGCCGATGACATTGAAGGGGTGATTCGGGCCGTTTACCGCCAGGTGATGGGTAATGCCCACATTATGGAAAGTGAGCGTTTAGTGGTGCCCGAGTCCCAACTAAAACATGGTGAACTGACTGTGCGCGAATTTGTGCGCCAAGTGGCCAAGTCCGAACTCTATCGCTCTCGGTTTGCGGAAAACTGCTACCGTTACCGGGCCATGGAACTCAACTTCAAACACCTGTTGGGTCGTGCCCCCCAAAACTTCGCCGAAATGAAGGCCCACAGTACCATCCTGGACACAGCAGGCTACGAAGCTGACATCGATAGCTACATCGACAGCGATGAATATCAAAACGCCTTTGGTGAGAACCTGGTGCCTTTCTATCGTGGCTATCAGACAGCTCCAGGCCAAACCATGGTGGAATTCACCAACATGCTGCAGCTGCTCAAGAGTGCGTCTAGCAGTGACAAGGATCTAACGGACAATAGGCCGCGTATCGCTAATGCGATTCTGCCCTATCAGCCGGAAAAGGTCAGCCAACCCCGCGATGCCCAAGAGATCCTGGCCGAGGTCTTCAAATTCATACCGGCGACTACAACACCGGCGACCGCCGTGGCCCCCGCCGCCCAGCCCAACGAGCAGGATGTGTTAATTGCTAAACTTCAACAGCAACTGGCCGAGCTGCGCCCCGCCGCCGGCATTGGTGAATCTTTTCTGCGTAAAGGCACACAGCCCAAAGCAGTCCTGGCAGATCCCGGCAGCAGCCCCCAGCAAGCTGACGAAAAAGCTGCCGTGATTGAGCGCTTGCAGGGGGAACTGATGGCCGCCAGATCCTTGGCGGCCATCGGGGAAAGCCGCCTTAACAAGTGGCAACAGCGTAACTTTCGTTAGCCCCTAAGGGATGGCGGTAAAATTTTGGCTAGGTCAGTAACTGGACCTAGCCAAAATTTCTAGTCTGCTTCAACACTAGGCGTATGTTCTACCGCCGTACTAAAGTAATGGTGGAATAAAAAGTGAACTGCATCAGTTCCGTCTAAATACACCATGGTTGACAACGCCCCAAACGCCCAAACTCAAGCTGAGCTAGCTTTAGCCCAGGCCCATGTAGACAATCTCATCAGCAAGGTAACTGAGCAGATTGACACCCTCACCTTTGATCCGGACGATGGTGAATTACTGACAGAGTTGGTGGAAGGGTTTGCGGACAAGCGCGGCATGGTGCGACTGCGGATTGCAGAAACCCTAGGACAAATAGGGGAGCCCGCCACGCCTTTCCTGACCCAGGCGCTATCGAGTCATGCAGATCCGGTGGTACGTCGGGCCTGTGCCAAAACGTTGACCTTAATTGGTGATCCTACAGCGATTCCCGTATTGCTCCATGCCGTTCTCAATGATGAAGACACCGTTGTGAAAGGGTCTTCGGTAGGTGCCCTGGCGCGCACGGGTGAGGCTGCTGTGCCAGAACTGATCAAAATCCTGGAAGGAAACGATCCAAATATTACGGAAAGTATGAAAGGCCATGCGGCCTGGGCATTGGCTTTTATCGGTGCCGAGGCTAAAGAGCTGTTATATGAGGCTTTGAAAACGGATAATGTGGAGGTGCGAGCAGCGGTGGTGGCTGCGATCGCAAAAGTCACCCAAGAAGAGCCCAGCGACAACAACTTTGCCATCCTGATCAACGCCCTCAATGACGATGCGGAGATCGTCCGCAGTGAAGCCGCCGCAGTACTGGGAAATTTGGCCCATAAACCGGCCATTCCCACATTATTAAAGCTATTAGAACACCCACTATGGGAAACTCGAAAATCAGCGATTCTATCCCTGATGAAAATCGGTGACACCAGTGTGATTGACATGCTGAAAGCGTCTAAAGGTAAAGATGCTGAAGCCAGCAGTGGAGGCATCTACACCTTGGCCATTAGTCAACTAGAAAAAAAACAAAGTACCGCTAGCGATTGGGATTAGTTAAACCCTGTTAAACCCTGTTGTCTAAGCTGAAAGTTGTCGTTTCTCCTACGATAAAACGACAACTTTCAGCCCGAATGTAGTTTAAAGAAATCCCACCTTTAGACGCCATTTCTTGTGGTTGCCCTGCAATATTCGAGACAGGCAAACAGAACTTCGCCTTAGAAACCATAAGACAACATCTGCATACAAAAAACAAACCTGGAGACCCATAGGAATCTCCAGGTTTAGACTAACTCAAGCTAGTCAAGTTGTAGTCAAGTTCTCTATCAAAGTCAGATGACTAGGACAGGGAGTTGATTACATAGTCAACCAGAGCGTTGTACTCAGTCAAAGCCTGAGAAGACATGTCGCGGGGAGTGCAACCACGGTTACGAGCAAAGCTAAGAGCAGCAACGTAAGGACCGGTAGGTAGGTTTAGAGCGCGATAAACTTCACGCTGACCAGCAATACCCCACTCATCCAAAGGACCAGTACCGCCAACGATTAGGCTGTAGCTGATCAGACGCATGTAGTGCTTAACGTCACGTAGACACTTGGCTTTGAACGTGTCAGTGGAGTTAGCTTCACCAGCATTGTTCAAGTAAGGATACTTAGAGATACAAGCGTCATAAGCTTCTTTAGCAACGTTATCTAGGTTGCCGGAAAGCTTCTCAGCAGCTTCCATACGTGCAGCAGCACGCTGGAGACTACCTTGTACGGACTCTAGGTCGGAAGAGGAAGGAAAACGACCAGCTGCATCAGCTGCAGCGATCACAGTGGTAACAACAGATTTCATTTCTTAATTTCTCCAGTAGTTAAATTGATCGTGAACAATTAGAGCAATCTCGCTTAGTTGTCAAACAATGACTAACCTAGAGCAGAGATAACGCGATCAAAGTAGCTGCCAGCTTCAGCAACCAAAGAAGCGCAACGATCATCTACAACGGGAGAACCCATCTTACGTAGACGAGCACCAGCGCGAGCTTCGCTGGGGTTGTCTTGAATGTGAGCAGTAGCTTGAGCCTTCATGATCTGTACGGCACGTACAGTGGAAGTCACAGGTACGCCTAGAGCAGCATAAGTCTCTTTTAGACCGTTCAAGCAACGATCATCCAGAACAGATGCATCACCAGCTAGTAGAGCGTAGCTAACGTAGCGTAGAACGATTTCGCCATCACGCAGGCAAGCAGCCATGCGACGGTTGGGGTAGCAGTTACCACCAGCTTGGATTAAGCCTTGGTTCTCGCAAATCATACCAGCGATGGCATCCGATACCATGCAGCTAGCGTTGGAAGCAATAGCGTTTACAGCGTCTAGACGACGGTTGCCACTGGCAACAAAGGCCTTAAGCGCAGACAGATCACCTACAGGTGCAGTGCTGGCGTCAGCGGATAGTACTGCTCTAGAAAAAGCGTCAAGCATGGAGCTCTCCTTACTTCAAAAACACATTGGGAAAGTTCTTTGGGCACCCGCAACAGTTGTTTTGTTTGCCGCATAAGTAACATAAACAATCGCTGTTATCTAAGTCTCTGATATTAACAACAAAGCAATATTCCGTTACATGTCACTCATTTAGATTCACTAAACTAATGACAAACGACGGTTGAACCGTAAAAATAGAGCTACTATAGTTAACTTTGAAAAGCTGGAAGGATTGTGATTATGACTAGCACGGCTGATGCAACTACGCCCCAAGTTACGGTCGAGGAAATTACTGAACTGATCACTGAATTTGAAAAGTACCGAGATCGTTTGACCAGTGAAACGTTAGATGCAGCCAAAAAAGCCAAAATATCTAAGAAAGAGACCATGGCCAAATTAGAGCCGGAACTCGCCAAAATCGATGCAGCCTTGACCCAGCTCCATGCCCAGTTAGCAGCCCTGGCCCCCGAAGCTGCCTCCGAATAGGGCTAACAATGTGCCGAAAAACGCTATGGGCATGACCATGCTAGACGATCAAAATCCGTTGCGTAGCCAGCTAGAAGATGAGCTCAACGGATCAGAGTGGCTGCAAAAGTTTAAAGCTATTAATCGGTTACTCCATAGCCTTAAGGCAGATGTCCCTGAGATGGATGCCTGTGAGCTGAAATGGGATACGGCCACCCATGGCCTAGTGATCCATTGTCCTTCGGTAGATATCGGAGAACGCCTCAGGGCAAAACACTCCGAAATAGTTGCCATTGCAAGCTATGCGGACCGGATCACCCTAGTCCAGCCAGACAGTGCAGCGATTATTTTGAAGGATTGAGCACTTTGGTTTGAATCGATAGTAATCGGCTGAATGCATTCAGCCGATTACTCCAGCCATGGCTGCTATTCCCTAACGCTTTTAGGAATGACTGATATTGTGAACTGACATGATGAACGCTGGACACCAAGCCATGGACACCAAGCTATAGCAGTCTTAATCCTGCTTAGGACGAGAATATTGTCTCACCATTTCCAGGCGAGATAAGGCACTGATAGCAGTTTCTTTGACGTACCGATCCGCCGTGTCATCTTCAGATAGTCTGGTCAGCACTTCTACAGCTTGCTCACCACCCACCGAGGCTAGGGCATTTAAGATGGATACAGAAAGAGCTAAATTATCAGTTGTTTGCAGCGTTTCCAGCAAAATGTCCAGGGCGGCATCACCAATTTCTCCCAGGGCCATGGCAGATGCAATGTGGACCACGGGGTTGGGGTCATTTAGAGATTGTTTTAGTCCCTGTAATCCCAATTCGGGAAAGGGTTCATCTGGATAGTTTAGGGCAACCTGGGCTAAGGCTTTGGCACAGCTACCCCGGACCGTTACATTCTCGCTACTGCCTAAAGCTTCAACAATGGCAGGTACGGCATCTATCCCGACAGCCCCCAAGGTTTTTACCGCAGCACGCCGATAGACCGTATCCTCTGCATCCAAGGCCTGCATTAATCGAGGAATTGTGGTTTCGTCACGATTGTCCATAATATCCACCATGGCGCGGTTGCGGATATTGGGATTAGGGTGCTTGAGCTGTTCAAAAGAAGCGTCCATGGGTTGATAAAAAGATTTTAGCTAAAGAACAAACAAGGGTAACCGGAGGTTGTAGGGTGGGCATGGTCCACCATTCCTAGGAGACCACCTAGACTAAACCTAGATTTGAGCCATTTGAATTGCCCGATTAGCCTTCGCTCTCACGGCCCAATCATCGGCTTCTAATAACAGTTTATGCTGACTGTAATCCCCCAACTTCTCCAGAGCCATTAAAGCGGCATATTGCAGCATCCAAATTTTGCTTTGGGTACTGGCTTGCAAGGGTGCAATCGCTCGCTGATCACCTAGTTCTCCTAAGGAAATAGCGGCACCAGCCCGAGACTTCATGAATTGGGGGGAGGTGTTGTCCAACGCATCAATCAGCAAGTCGTAGGCTGGTTGATGGTTGAGCCAACCCATTAATTTCATCACATGGTAATGGGCTCCATAGTCATTATGGGCTTCGGCCTCATAGGTGGCAAATAGAGCCTCTGGGGCCGCATCAATTTTCTGTTCTATAAGGGTTTGAGTGGCCAAATAGGTGCGTCCAAAGTCAGTGTGGTACAGCTCTTGAATCAGAAATTCTAGGGCCGGCGGCTGATCGTATTCATGCACAAGTGCCAAATCTTTCGGATGATCTAGCAAAATTTGCTCAATCACTGGCAGTACCTGCTCAATGGTCACCTCTCCAGAGGCCATGCCGTTTTCAGCTAATGTGCGCACCGCCCTCAGTCGAAACATCAGGGAAATGGGGCAGCGGGCAATGGCAGGAATGGCTGCATAATAGCGGGCGTTAATCAGGTCTTCGAGGCAAGCTCGGCGAGCATTAACGTTATCACTTTGTAGCAGGGAAACAACTCGATCAATTTGGCTAAAGTCTCGGGCAAAGCAACAGACGGCTGCGATCGCAGCACTCGCCGTCGGTTCATTGGGATGGTCCGTAAAGGGACGCACCCGATCCACTGCTGCATCGTAGCCCAGCTTGATCAGGGTATGGATAATCACCCGATAGGTCTGGTCTGGCTTTGCCAATAACTGGGTAATTTCTTCTAAAATCTCAGCGTCGTCCGTGCCAATTTCCCCGATTGCCCACACAGCAGCCTCTACGGTGTAGCGATCCTCATCAGCCAAACAAGTACGGATAGCCTCTATTCCCTGGATTGCCTTCAATTTCCCCAAAGACTCTACCGATTTACGTCGGGCAATCCGGTTATCTAAAGAGTCGTAAGTAACATTAACAGCTCGAATCAGGGCCTCAATCGATGCCTCTGATGAATAATTTGCCAATTGGGAGGCCGCCACATAGCGCTCACTCTCATCATCAGCTTGTTCAGGGGGAGTATCCAAAAGAGCAATGGATTGTTCTTCCGTCAACCCAAAAATATTGGCAAAACGCTTATCCATAGGACAGTCAAGCAGAAAACAAAGCGAGTAATCGGTAACCCTTCTGGGCGGCAACCTGAACGCGAACAGCGCTCAATACTAGCCTAATACAAAAACAAACCTGGAGACCCATAGGAATCTCCAGGTTCAGACTAACTCAAGCTAGTCAAGGTGTAGTCAAGTTCTCTATCAAAGTCAGATGACTAGGACAAGGAGTTGATTACATAGTCAACAAGAGCGTTGTACTCAGTCAAAGCCTGAGAAGACATGTCGCGGGGAGCGCAACCACGGTTACGAGCAAAGCTAAGAGCAGCAACGTAAGGACCGGTAGGTAGGTTTAGAGCGCGATAAACTTCACGCTGACCAGCAATACCCCACTCATCCAAAGGACCAGTACCACCAACGATTAGGCTGTAGCTGATCAGACGCATGTAGTGCTTAACGTCACGTAGACACTTGGCTTTGAACGTGTCAGTGGAGTTAGCTTCACCAGCATTGTTCAAGTAAGGATACTTAGAGATACAAGCGTCATAAGCTTCTTTAGCAACGTTATCTAGGTTGCCGGAAAGCTTCTCAGCAGCTTCCATACGTGCAGCAGCACGCTGGAGACTACCTTGTACGGACTCTAGGTCGGAAGAGGAAGGAAAACGACCAGCTGCATCAGCTGCAGCGATCACAGTGGTAACAACAGATTTCATTTCTTAATTTCTCCAGTAGTTAAATTGATCGTGAACAATTAGAGCAATCTCGCTTAGTTGTCAAACAATGACTAACCTAGAGCAGAGATAACGCGATCAAAGTAGCTGCCAGCTTCAGCAACCAATGAAGCACAACGATCATCTACAACGGGAGTACCCATCTTACGTAGACGAGCGCCAGCGCGAGCTTCGCTGGGGCTGTCTTGAATGTGAGCAGTAGCTTGAGCCTTCATGATCTGTACGGCACGTACAGTGGAGGTCACAGGTACGCCTAGAGCAGCATAAGTCTCTTTTAGACCGTTCAAGCAACGATCATCCAGAACAGATGCATCACCAGCTAGTAGAGCGTAGCTAACATAACGTAGAACGATTTCGCCATCACGCAGGCAAGCAGCCATGCGACGGTTGGGGTAGCAGTTACCACCAGCTTGGATTAAGCCTTGGTTCTCGCAAATCATACCAGCGATGGCATCAGATACCATGCAGCTAGCGTTGGAAGCAATAGCGTTTACAGCATCTAGACGACGGTTACCGCCAGCAACAAATGCCTTCAGGGCAGATAGGTCAGCAACAGTTGCAGTACTGGCATCGGCGGCTACAACCGCTCTAGAAAAAGCGTCAAGCATTGAGAGCTCTCCTTGTTTTTTAAAAACTTATATCTGGTGATCAGTCCGTTTCGTTTGGTTCAATCACCATACAAACAATAAATAATGGTGGTTACCAATGTCTCAATTAACAGGGAGAAAGCAACATTCCGTTACAAAAGGCACAAAAGAGTTAAAATCCAGGAGTTCCCACCGGCCCATCTCAAGTAGAGCAACGAGGATTAAACCCGCTCGTCAAAGCGAGTGTGAAAGCTACCGTACTTGATCCAATACTGTTGCAAATCGTGGTGGGGGGTATGCAAACTAGCCTTGACCCGGTACAAAACCACTCGTCGATGCTGACCGATCCAAATCTTTTTGACCGGGTCGACACAAATCAAAGTGCCCCCTAACGCCTTAAGGCAGTCCTGAAACTTTTCTATGGTTGAGTATTCTACGGTTTCAAAAATAAAAAAGTTACCCGAGCGAATCAAATGACGACTGCGGATCCAAGATTTCATTTTTTTTTGGGCTTGGGGAGGCAGCATGGAAATTTGAACCGCTCTAGGGGCTATGTCAAGGTCTGCTTCAATCTCTTTAGATAGGTAATTCGTGAGCAAAGCTGGCGCGTTTACGGAACTGTAAAATTCCTTCCGTCGAACCCCACACATGCTCATCGGTGTCGACGTCCATCCCCTGATCGATGCTCATCCAGGTGCTGTCGGTAATCTCCACATGGCTGGTGAGATAGGTGGTTTTGCCCTCCTTAGGAATAATGCAAGCTTTCCCCGGTTCTACACTGCCCACAAACATATCCCCCTGCCGCTTAAACACCATTGAACAGCCTTCACGACGCTCAATACAGTCAGGGGTGATGGTTTTTAGGATATCTGCATTATGGCCAGCCCCCGCATACAAGAGCCGGTCCTTGAGGCCATAATTTTCAATATAGATGAGCTCACCCTGGTCCACTAGTCGATGCACCCCCTGTCGATAGGGGCTCCATAGATCATAATCCTGGGTTTGTTCAGAATAGAGACCCACCCCTGAAAAAAAGTCATAGGGTAGGGGGCGAAAGAAAATGCGAATATGGGCAAATTTAGTGGGTTGATCAAATGCTTGTTGTTGGTTACTAAAATCCCCGGACATCCAACGGGCAAGGGTTATAAAATCCTGAGAGTAAGTGACGTCAGCATTGCTAGAAAGCAGCATTTCTTAACAAATTTTAAATTTTCCAGAGGGACTCTATTTAGAAAACTGGCAACGACATTTTTGGATAGGTGGCAGATGCGATCGCATCTGCCACCTATCCAACCATCCATTTATAGCCATTTCTCTGTTTAAGTGTACGCAGGCAATGGATAAAAGCGCTAGTTGAAAAGCCTGATCGCCCAACGGATTATCAATATTCGATGACTCAGTTACGAGTGCCGGTTAACAACGTCAGGGACCCAGTAATGCAGCAACCCATAAAAAGCAATAGCCCAGCACTAAAAAAGCCAGGACGTCCTGGCTTTTTTAGCAGTTTTTAGCAATATTGATAGCGATGCATTGAGGCTGAAACGATGGTCACACCGTTATTCTTAACAGCCCTTCTTCAGAGTATTCAAGTGGGCAGGTAAACCCCACCCAAGCATCAGCCCCAGACTACTTGCGAGAACGGCGACCTTTGCGGCTCCCCCCGTGGGACTTCGTCTTTTTCTGATGGGATGCCTTTTTGTCAGGCACGACAGCCTTAACTTCCTGATTAGACTCGATAGATTTAACCTGTAGAACGGGAGGCTTCTGGTCTAAAGACGGCTGGACCACTCCTAAAGATTGAGCGCCGAGCACCTCCACATTCACCACCTTGCCACCTTGGCAAGAAATATTGTGCATCGCTGTCGACATCTGGCTCAACGGCACTTTAATCTGGTAATTACTCACCCTGGATGTTGCCTGGTTGATGACCCCAGCCACATCAATGGCAACATAGCGTGCACCATAATTACCCACGACGGAGCAACCAGTCGTCATTCCTACCATAGGACTGTCCTCTTGCGAAACTGCATCCAAGGATAGCGCTAATTTTTAAAACTGCAACAACGTCTGTTTTAAAGGACGACCATCCAGAGGATAAGGGTTCTAAACCCAGTCCAGGTTGAGAACCCTAGTTCTGGCCCACCCTACGGGAAGCAAGCTACACCTCCAGCCCTCCCCCGGAGGGCGTTCGCGAAGCGTCTCCCGAGGAGACAGGAACCAAGAAAAGCATCAAAGTCCCTCTCCCCTCGGGAGGGATTTAGGGAGAGAGAGAGGGAGAGGGATTTAGGGTGAAGGAAACTCCAGGTTTCGAGTTAGATAAGGTTTTTAACATTTACATAAAGTTTCTTTACAGAGCCCCTAGGCAACTACACCCCGCCGAACCTCAGACGAAAAACTAGCCGTTGTCACGCCCTTACCACTGCTGGTTTTAATCAAAGACACTCGAAACCGTAAGTTAGGCGTAGCAAACCAAATTTTTTCCTCCGCCGCCGCGCGATCATAGGCGGTAGTCAAAATAAAGGTGCCATCCTCCGTCAGTTTATAGGTTCCCGCAGATTCCATTGTTTCGGCGTACCCTTTCTCCCTCAAGAGCTTTCCCGTTGTCGCACTATCGGGTACAGGTACCAAAATCGTAGACCCTTCAATGACTTGATCCTCATCCCAATCAGACTCGCCCTCCCAGCTCATCTTAAATGGACTCACAATCGTCTCAGGAGAAACCCCATAGAGCTTACACAGCGCTAACACTCCAGGGGCATCCGCCCCAATGGCTTCGATGTTAATCGTCGAACGGACTTCTTCAAAGTGCCCAAAGGCTAGATGATGGGCACTACGTTGAGATCGCCATTCTCCCAGGGATTGTTCAACAAAGGTTTCAATATCCATTTAGCAAAAACGAGGCTTTAATCAGTTTAATTTTGCACCGATTTATAATTTTATCTCTTAAAACAGATCTTGATCGGAAATCCTGCCATACCAAGGGGCCGAACAAGGTACAAAACAAAATACCTAAGGGCAAAAAGCAGCTAAATGTCTGCAGCAGTTTACGACCACTGGCCAAACCATCACACCCTTAACAGAAAACCTCCAGAAATCAGGGGTGCTTGGACAACATCCCATGATTCTGAAGGCTTTAAAGTATCGTTAACCAACCCCGTTGTCAGCCTAAATCATAGGCATGGCAACAAAATATGGAAGAAGTTTATGCTTCTGAAATGCTGACGATTTTTGCACCAGAACGCTGCATAGTTTGAATCCGCTTAGATAGCTGGCTAAAGCCCACTTCTACGCTGTAGTTACTCTTAGTAACCCGAGAGCCAAAGTTAGCCTTGGTCGCTACAATGCGGAAACGCTTGCCAGTGTTGTTGTAAGCGCCTGAAGCAGTAGCCGGAGACTTGATTTTGGTGCCTAAGTTACCCGCAACATCACTGATCAGCTTGGCAGATTTGCCAGTATCGTTAGCCGCATAGCCACGATCCAAGGCAAACAGACGATTAAACGCAACATTCTTAATACCTGTCTGGGTGGCAGCACCGCAGGCATAGGGAACAACGTTCTCACCAAACGCCGCTAGATACTCATCACTCTCCAGGTAAGAATCAATCTCAGCGTCGTAGCCCTGGGTATTGTAAGTCTGCACATGGGCAGAAATTTCCGTTTGATCCTGGGGAGCACGGCCTAGCAAATGCTTAAAGTTCAGCTCAATAAAGCGATAGGGAGAGGAATTATCAAAAAAGCGCGCCTTATAAAAGTCCGATGTAGCCACCGCCCGCACAAAGCCACGCACGGTAATTTCACCGTTTCTTAACATGGACTCAGCACTGGTTAGGGACTGACTCTCTAGCACATGGGCATTGCCTAAAACCTGCCTATAGACTGCCCGAATGACGACTTGCAAATCTTCTTCGGACGCATTGGGGCGTAATTCAACCGCTGAATCGTTGATCCACAGTGACATATCCGTTTCTCCTAAACAATAGTGATGATTGATTGACTAGTGACGTTAAAAACCATGGCAACTTAAACAACACAACTCCAGCAGAGAGAATTTCTCTGCTGGAGAAAGCCAGGCCTAAACCTAATTTGTTTCGGAAACGCTCAAAATCTTCCCGCCAGATTTCAGAATAGACTGAATGCGCTGGGTCATCTGGCTATAGGAAACAACGTACTCCTGCTTGCTCATGCGGCCAATGGCAGCAGCGGCAGTGGAAGTAGTAGCCGTAATCCGGAACCGCTTATTGGTACTGGTACGCCCCGTGCCAGCTTGGGGTTTGGCAATTTTAGTAGACAAGTTACTGCCCAAATCACTGATCAATTTGGCTTTGTTGCTACTATCACTCGTGGCATCACCCCGAACAATGGCAAATGTACGGTTAAAGCCAACATTCTTGATACCTGTCTGGGTCTCGGCTCCCCGGACAAAGGGGACGCGATTTTCGCCGAAGTTAGCGATGTACTCATCGCTATCAACGTAGGCGTTAATCTCGGCTATGTAGCCAGATTCGTTGTAACGGGTAACATGATCAGCAATTTCAGTCTGATCCTGAGGCGCACGACCTAAAAGGTGTTTGAAATTTAGCTCAATAAAACGGTAGGCTGATGAACTCTCAAAAAAGAGGGAGCGATATAGCTCTGACTGGGCTACTGCCCGGACGAATCCTCTAACTGTGATATCGCCATCACGCAGCAGGGACTCAGCGCTCGTTAAACGCTGACTCTCCATTACATGCTGGTTGCCTAAAACTTGCTTATATACAGCACGAATAACCGTTTGTAGGTCATCCTCGCTTGCATTGGGGCGAAGTTCAACGGGCACAGCATTGGTCACCCAAAGTGCCATGGAACAATCCTCCGAAATTAATTTGAGTTTGCTAAAGGGCTTACCGCTAGAGCTAATGGAGTCAACAGCGCCCATCAGATAACGGATAGCGGGCTAACTTAAGTCTCAAAATATCAGCATTAGGTGCTTGAAAACGGCATTTTCCTGTGATAAACACCTGTTTAATTAGGACTGGTTGATGAGCCCTACCGCCTCTAAAACTGACACTTGATAAAAGCGCCCTATATTACACAGATATCGGATTTCGAGGGTCAAATGAGAACAACTTTACTTTTCTTAATGCTTTTAACATCACGTTTATTGACGGAACGTGATGAGAATGACAGAGCGGTAGCAGATATGCTGATATGAGATCGCAAAGGTGCGAATAGATCAATCTACAATTCCAATACTTACCGAGAAAGTAAAGACAGTAAAAAACTACCTTGGCAGCAAGGTAGTTTTTTAGCAATTACATCAAAAGAGATTAAACAATCTCAGTAATGCTGACAATCTTTGCACCGGTACGGTGAATACGCTGAATCTGGGGCGTCATCTTATCAGCGGATACGATGTACTCGTTCATGCTGACGCGACGTGGGGCATCAAACTTAGCAGCGGTGGTCTTAATCTTGAAGCGCTTAGTTGTGCCAGAATTCAAGTTAGTCGCTGCCCGCTTCACCTTATTACCTTTCTCACCACCAGCTACCTGGGCGACGAGTTGGGCAGATTTCACAGCACTGCTCACCTGGGCAGGGCCACGGTCAATAGCAAAGATCCGGTTGTAGCTCACCTGGGACTGACCTACCTGGGTCAAACTGGCACTGTAGTAAGGCACCAAATTCTCACCAAAGGTAGCTTGATACTCATCGCTGTCGATATAGGAATCGATTTCAGCATCGTACCCTTCTTCCACACAGCGGCGAATGTGCTCGGAAACCTCAGCCTGGCTTTCAGGAGCACGGCCCAAAAAGTGCATGAAGTTTAGCTCTACAAAGCGGTAAGGAGCGCACTTCGCGAAGTAGCGGCTGCGGTAAAACTCAGATTTACCAACAGCGCGAACAAAATCACGTACAGAAATGCTGCCATCACAGAACTGGGATTCAGCCGTGACGAGACGCTCACTTTCCATTACGTGGGGGTTACCCAAAACGTGGCGATATACAGCACGGATAATAGCTTGCTTATCTTCGCTGCTGCTAACGGGCCACAACTCAAACGTTGTCATTGGAAATCTCCTACTGTTTTTATCTAAAACGTTCTCAACAAACAGCTCATTCAAAACCGGGTCTAAAAAACTAGGTGGTCCGTAATCTAAACCCAGTTAGGTCTAGTATCGACTTTTCTATGCAACAGGAGTGATGCTAGCGATCACGCCGCCTTCCTTGTGAATGCGCTTGTACTCATCCGACAGTTTGTCAAAGGGCACCATGTAAACCTTGTTCGAACGGCGGAATTTGGATACACGATTGAAGGCGTTGGAACGGTAGCTCGTCACCTCAACCCGATAGATCTTGCCGTTAGCACTAGCGCCTACACCGTGGCGAGTACGGGAAGAATCGGGAGGATTCTGGAAGGTACCACCAGCAGACAGTGGAGACAGAACCGGGGTCGCCTTAGCATTGATGACCAATGCATTGAGGCGAGGCTTCTTACCGTTGATGCTACCTTTCAAGGAGCTACTGGAGGCACCCCGTACCAATTCGAAGGTGTGGGTAAAGCCAACCATATTGCTAGCTTCGGTCTTATAGCCACGAATGTAAGGTACAAAGTCCTGGCCAAAGACGTTCTGATACTCATCGCTATCAATATACGAATCAATCTCGGCCTCAAAGCCACCCGCATCCAGCACGGCGCTGTGGGCCTTCATCTCAGCAAAGCTATTGGGAGCCCGGCCAAGCAGATGGCGGAAGTTGAGTTCGATATTGCGATAGCGGGGGCAGCTCTCAAAAAACCGAGCACGGTACATGTCGGACTTGGCGACTGCACGGACAAAATCCCGAACGGTTAATTCGCCACGCTTAAACTGGGATTCAGGCACCGCGAGGCGCTCGCTCTCCATCACGTAGGCATTACCTAAAACCTGTCTATAGACGGCTTTGATAATAGACTCGAGGCCCTCACTATCAAGGCCAGGAACCCACTCGACTGGAGGGGTCTCGTCGAAAAGGCTCACGCCCAATCGTGAAGCTGGTCCAAAAGCCATTAATGCTATCTCCTAGACGACAACAATGGTCTAAATAATTTATCTCAGAATGTCAAGAAGATTAGGATTGACTATGCCCTGAAAAAACTGAGCCTCTTAGTATGAACCTTCAAATCAGCGGGCAGCGGATTGTATATGTAGATTCCAAGGCAAACAGCTTAAAAAAAGTCGCACCGAAAACTAAACATGAACACTCACTAAGATTCATCTTCGTATATAACAGGAGCCTCTAATCATCAAGAATTGTGAACTGCACGACAATTACACATCTGTATTTTTGGCGGTGGTTTCATGGTTTTTCTTGAGGGTCAAAAAAGGCCCCAAACCTCTGAATTAAAAGTAGATTAGCCTCTAGTCGATGAACCAGGATAGAGCACGTCAATTGGGCAGGCTACCTCGACTGAGGATACAGAAATATACATTTTGGGGTGCAACCTGAGACAGATGTGCATCATAAATCGAGGTTTTGCCAAGGCTGCCCCTCTAGGGTCCCTCCTAGGAATCCCGATTTATGTTCAATCAGTGGCATAAAATTGACTGAGAGATTGAATCAGATGGTCGAAATAGGGATTAACTCGATTATCGTTAAGTGCTAAATTAAGCTGCTTCCGACTAGCCGTTTTAAGCGATTGTAAACCATACACCATGGCATCTAAGGGCACTTGTAGCTCCTGGTAAAGCTCCCCCATATAGTGCAAGCCCATGGGATTGGTGTAGTCCGTCCGTTGGGCTGCAATGCCGTAGCTGATGCAGCGTAGAAATTGCCAGAAATCTCGCCAGCAGGCTTCGGCGCGAACTGCCGGATAAAGACCACCTCCGGGCTCAGTAATGCCAGGAAACTGGTCGAGGACTTGGGACCGGGCCGCGTCAACAATGACGGTTGAGTGATCGCGTAGAGCACGGGCAATATCTCCGGCGGGCATACCTGCCAGGGTGGAGTCGTCTAGATAGGCTCGTTTGTCGTCAGCCGACTGGAAAGATGCGATCGCATCTTCCCCAAACTGCCCTTGCCAGCCATCAAAACTGACGATTCTGGCCTTCTCAATCAGCTCTTTTACCCGGGGACTGAGTTGAGCCGCCATAGACATGCCTCCTTACAAGCCAAATTAAACTCATAATTGATTTCCTTTCCTTATATTGTGGCAGGCGGATTGCCCATGCACCCATCCGCTTCCAATCCTGCGCTAAAACCTGCTGGAAAATGCATATGATGCTCCATAGGCCCAGGCTCTGCCCATGGCCCTAATGCTCCGGTTGAGGCCTCTGCCATAGCCTGATAGCTGATTCCCCTCTTCCCAACCCATGGACCTTGCCGAAATTAAAGCCCTGCTGGCAAACAGCGATTCCCAACAACGCCGCAAGGGCATTATCGCCCTCAGGGACTATGACACTGACGTGGCCAGCCCTTTATTAATCGCCCGGCAGGAGGACCCCGAATTTACCGTGCGGTCTTTTGTGGCCATGGGGCTGGGGCACAAGCGCAGTGATGCCGGGTTTGCCGCCTTGCTCACGATGATCGATGCCGACCCAGACGCCAATGTCCGGGCCGAAGCCTGCAATTCCCTATCCATGTACGGGGATGTCGCCATTCCCCAATTGGTCAGCACCTTCCATACCAATGACAACTGGCTGATCCGACGCAGCATTCTGGCTGCCATGATTGACCTCCACAGCCCAGAACCCATGCTCGATATTTGTCTAGCGGCCATCCAGGATAAAGACATGACGGTGGTGAATGCGGGGATTGACCACCTCACCACCCTGGTGGACACCGAGCAAAGCGCGGCAGCCCTGGCGGCGATTTTACCCCTCAAAACAGCCGAAAGCTGGTATACCCGCATGCACGTGGCCTCTGCCCTGAAGCGATTTGACCACCCAGCCGCCCAAGCCGCCTTAATCGAACTACGCCAAGACAAACACCATAAGGTAATCGCAGCAGCCCTAGAGGGACTGTTGCCTTGAGGCCAGTGCTTTGAGGCCAGTGCTTTGAGGCCAGTGCCCAGCGCCTGGAGCCGGGCACCTTAAACCCTGAGCAGCTGAGGTTACATCTCAGTAAGGCTAGGCAACAGGGTTTTGTGCGGAGAACATCACCGATGACCTGTAGCTACAGGTTGTAACGGATAATTAGCACCCCCTGGGACAGAACTGTAGAGTCTGCTACAACCCCTAAGCTGGGGCTCTGTTAGTTTGGCTTGGATACATTGGACAACCTAAAGTTGCCATGCTTAATAAAGGCTTTATTGCTGTTTCAAGGGATTTTCGCTACCTTAAATGTAAATAAATATAAACTTGTTCCGTCATAGCTTGCGCTCAGGCACTTTATCTAAACTTAAGGTTCTAAATTCTATGTCGTCATCTGTGATTACCACCTCCACTGCAGCATTAGAAACCCTGGCCGTTAGCTTTTTTGAGCGGTCAGTGGGGCAGTGGAATTCCAAACGTCGTTACTACACCCTTAAAAATGGTGAAACCCAAGAAGTGGTCAGCGACCTCACCATTGAATTTCTAGACCATGGACATCCCACCCTGGTGGATCTGGCGGACACCCATGGGGTAGAAGAGGCCCTGATCTGTGGCATTCAGTTTGCTTGGGAAAGTCACTACATTAGCCCCAGTCGCAAGCAGTCCACCGGCTCCACAGCCTTTGGCATTTACGGCAACACGCTCTATCGCGACCGGGGTTTTGCCACCCCCAAACCAGTGGTGGCTAGCTATGAATTTCGCGATCGCAACACCATGCAACTCCACACTGAATACAGCGGCTCCGTCTTTGACGAAGAACTCAAGCTGATCGGTGAAAACTACCGCACTCGCCAAACCATCATTTCCCGCGCTGGTGAGGAAATCATGATCGGTCAATATCTAGAAACCAGGGCGTAAATTAATTAGACGCAGGGTGGGCACCGCCCACCAGAAATTTTGCGGAGGGTGAGCACCGCCCATCAGACCATACTTACATTGATGGGCCGAATTAATGGGCCGACCTGCTTACCCCGCCGCCCCATCCACATCTAAACTCCGACGGGTGGTATTCCGAGTCAGACCGTTCCACACATCCAGCTCATTAGATGAGCGCCCTAACAGTTGTGCCCTAGAGTTTTTGGTTAGCCCTTGGGCCATCGTAAAGTCGGCTCCAGCGATACTCGCTACCATGTCAAACTCAACACCAGTGAGGTCACTCGCCCGCAGATCGGCCCGTTGCAGTTCAGTGCCGCCAACTCGGGCATTGCGCAAACTGGCCCCAGTGAGAAAGGCCCGTTGCAAATTAGCACCGCTCAAACTGGCCCCATCCAAGATCGCCCCGGTCAAATCAGCCCCACTCAGATAGGTGCCCATGAGCTTAGCCCCCCGCAGATTAACCCCCCGCAGATAGGCCGTATTCAAAAACTCACCATTCAGTACAGCCTCTGGACCCACCGCACCAGAACTTTTGTAGCGAAAGTCCTCCGGCCACTGGGTATGGTCATCGTAAAGGGCAATCTTTAACCTAGCGTCCGTTAATACTGCACCACTCAAGTTAGCCCCCCGCAGGTCAGCCCGATGGAGAAATGCTCCGGTCAGATCAGCCCCGCTTAAATCTGCCTTGCTCAGCTCAACACCTCGCAAATCTGCCTGCTGTAGTTGAGCGCCGGTCAGCATTGCCCCAGCTAGATTAGCGCCAATCAAGGTTACCCCTTGTAAACAGCTATGGGTCAGATTTGCCGCCGACAAATTGACTCGGTACAAATCAAACCCGCGCAGATCTTTGCCAGAGAGATCAGCCCCCGACAAATCACAGTTTACTGATAGGCGTTCTAGCAAAGACGCATCTAAACTTAGAGTTTCAGGATGGCTCATAGATAGCTAAACTTTCTAGATAGATAATGATTTAAAGGTGTTCTTTAAAGTCAGTGTAACAGTGCCCCTGAACACATTTCTGAGCAAAAATCTACATTAATACGGACCATAGCCCATGTCATTTCAATCTCCCATGACCATGATGGACTTCTTTCGCAAAAGCGAAGGCATCTGGTTTATTCAGCGAGCCGTGCATCATTTTGACTCGGTGACCGATGAATCGGGAGAATCCAATCTGATTGTGGATGTGATTGAGGCCCAGGATCCGCGCATTGTGGAAATTTGCCAAAGCCAGGGGGTGGATCCGAGCAAAGCGGCTGGCGGAGCCCAGTTTTCCTGGCAATCAAATACCAAAGAATTTACCTACAATTCTGATTACGCCGCTATTCTGGTGGATGTTCCCAACGCCGATCAGGGCCTTACAGGCCAGCTCCTGAGGGACCGGGGCTATGTGGAAAATAGGCCCGTGGTCGGACGCTATGGGTTTGCTGATGACGGCGTTTTGACCATCGACAACGAGTATGACAAAAACCAGGGGCAAGAACGCTGCTGGTTCCTCTCAGAGGATTTTCGGGTGCGGGTCAGTTCAGCTCGCCTGGCCAATGGCATTAATCTGATCGCCTATTGCTCAGAGCGCCGGTTTGTCACCCAGGATGACTTGGCCAAAATGGTAACAGCCAATACGGCAAAATTACGTGCAGAGTGATGTAACGGAATGTATCTTTGTCTCTAACAATGAAGACATGTCCCTCAGATATCTCCTATGCTGCAAGTGGCAGACGGTATCTGTCACATCCGTTATAAATTAAGGCGAAGACAAATGTACCGCCCTTTTCTAGAGCATTTAGAAGCTGCATTAAAAAAGAGATTTGAACTTCAACCACGGGCTATTCCGGAAGGGTTAGAGTGTCAAATTAGCGAACGAGGGCGGAACCCAGCATCGATTCAAAGCTGGTGCTACCAGTCACCTGAATTAAGAAAGATTCGCTATACCTATATTGATGCGGGTAAAGGCGCACAGATATTTAATGGGGTGCTCTATCCCAACCACTGTTACGACGTGCCCCTTTTGGGAATTGACTTTTTGTCCTTTGGTAAGGTCAAAAATTTAATTGTGCTCGATTTTCAGCCCCTGTTCCAGGACGAAGCCTACGAAGCGAAGTACCTCATGCCCCTGAAGGCGATTCGCGACAACTATGCTGAATTGGCCCAGGGACTGGAAATGAAGTTCTATGATGCCAATCAATACTTTTCAAAGTACCTATTGTTTGCCAAAACAGATACAGATAGCGTGTCTACCCGAGTATTAGCCGCTTTTAAAGAGTATCTAGACCTCTATTGGCAAATATTGGCGGAGGCTGAGCCCCTCACGACGGATGAGGAGATCGCTCGGGTGAAGAAAGCACAGATCGACTACGATCAGTACAGTGCCGAGCGTGACCCCGCCCACGGTCTATTTACCAGTTACTTTGGTTCGGAGTGGGCCGATCGCTTCCTCTATGAATTTCTGTTTGAGGATGCTGTTCCTGTTACTGTCAAGGCCCACTAGTCAAGGCCCACTAGAACCCCACCCGGTATTCCGGACAGTCCAAAAATCTTAAAGGGTAGCCCTAAGGGCTGCCCTTACTGTTATCCCCATGACCCTATATCAACCGTTTTTAGACTATGCGATCGCCACCCTCCAAGATCGCCTAGACCTATCCCCCTACCCAATTCCAGCTGGGTTTGAGAGCAACAGTGCCACCACCGGCAAGGGCAAGCGTGAAGTGACTGTACTCACTACCAGTCATGGCTTTTCCTCCCCCAAGCTGAGGCAAATCCGAGCAGCCCATGTGCAAGCTGGCGAAGGTTTGCAGGTGCTGAACTTTGTCATTTTTCCCCGGCTAGAGTATGACCTGCCTTTTTTTGGCGGCGACTTAGTCACCCTGCCCGGGGGACACCTGATCGCCATTGACATGCAGCCCCTATTCCGCGACAGCGCCGACTACCAGGCCCGCTACAGCGATCCGATCATGCCCATGTTTGAGCGCTACCAACAGGTCTTACCCTGGGGCGGCGATTTCCCAGAAGAGGCCCAGCCCTTCTTTTCCCCGGCGTTTCTGTGGACCCGACCCACCGAGCTAGAGTCAGTCACCACCCACGTCTTTAACGCCTTCAAGGATTACCTGGAGGCCTACCTTGGCTTTGTGGAACAAGCCCAGCCCGTGACCGACCCAGGGCAGCTCAAAGGCATTGAAGCAGCTCAGCTCAGTTATATTCGATATCGGGCCGAGAAAGACCCCGCCCGGGGCATGCTCACCCGCTATTACGGGGCCGAATGGACCGAAGAATATATCCATGGCTTTTTGTTCGACTTAGAACGTCACTTACAAGCGGCCTAACGCTATTCATGGCCAAATGGATAGCCTGAATAACAACTCAAGCTTTCAATCGTCCAATGCATAGATAAAGCATAACAACATAGCTTTTTCTTGTTCTTTGGATTGATATTTTTGGATTGACAGAACGCTAAATCCATGGATTCAAAAGGAAAGAACCTCTTATCCCGATGGATTCTCTATTGCGGCCAACTAAATGGGCGTAATTTTGCCCATTCTGTCTGTTACCAACTCCCCATAACCCTTATAATTCGTAATGTATTGTGGCCCCGTCGCAGTATATAAAATAGACTGATGGCTTTTCGCAGACAGGTTTGCAGCTATCTTTAGCAGAAGGCAAATGAATCTGTTGCTAAGGGTGAAGTTTCTTTAACTTTGTTAGATTCTTTCCCTATTCGCTTTAATCTTCAAATTGGGGAGAGCGAAGTTTGCTGAGATGATTCATGGCTTCTGTAAAGTCGTTTCAAATTGTCTGCATTCGCCTATCTATTTTGAAACTGTTTTTTATGCAGTTGCTTGACGGGTTCTCGTCCCCACTTTTTTGGAAACTTACTTCGACGAATCAAATTTAGGAGAGTCAATCTATGTTTGATGCGTTTGCTAAGGTCGTCTCCCAGGCTGATGCAAGAGGCGAATATCTCAGCAGTGCTCAATTGGATGCTTTGTCAGCCATGGTGGCTGACAGCAATAAGCGGATGGATGCGGTCAACCGCATCACCAGCAATGCTTCCGCTATCGTGACGAATGCCGCTCGCTCCCTGTTTGCCGAGCAGCCTTCTCTAATCGCTCCCGGTGGTAATGCCTACACTAGCCGCCGTAATGCTGCTTGCTTGCGCGATATGGAAATCATCCTGCGCTATGTAACTTACGCTGTGTTCACAGGCGATGCTAGTGTGCTCGACGATCGTTGCTTGAACGGTCTACGGGAAACTTATCTTGCCTTGGGTACTCCCGGTGCATCTGTGGCCATTGGCGTTCAGAAAATGAAGGAAGCTGCCCTTGCGATCGCTAACGATTCAAATGGCATTACTCCTGGTAACTGCAGCAGCCTCATGGCTGAGATTGCTGTTTACTTCGATCGCGCAGCTGCAGCTGTTGCCTAAGTTGACTTTCTAAGTACCTAAATTTAAGCGTTCTTAGTGAGTTTGGTATTTGACAGATCAAGAGAGTTCTCTAATCGCCTGCTTTCTTTTTCTGTCGGTCTATTTTAGAAACTTTGGGAGATATCTCAAGCAATGAAAACCCCTCTGACCGAAGCAGTGTCTACTGCTGATTCGCAAGGTCGTTTCCTCAGTTCCACTGAAATCCAGTCTGCATTTGGCCGTTTCCAGCGTGCAGGTGCTTGTTTGGAAGCAGCTAAAGGTCTTTCTGCTAAGGCTGATAGCCTATGCTCTGGCGCTGCCAATGCTGTTTATAGCAAGTTCCCTTACACCACTTCTACGCCTGGTCCTACCTATGCGTCTGATCAAGTGGGTAAAGACAAGTGTGTTCGTGACGTTGGTTACTACCTACGTATGGTTACCTACTGCCTAATCACGGGTGGTACCGGTCCCATGGATGAGTACTTGGTAGCTGGCCTAGATGAGATCAACCGTGCTTACGAGTTGTCTCCTAGCTGGTATATCGAAGCATTGAAGTACATCAAAGCTAGCCACGGTTTAAGTGGTCAGGCTGCGACTGAAGCCAATGCTTATATCGATTATGCTATCAACGCTCTAAGTTAGTTGAAGCTTTAGCCTGTAGCAAGATTGTCTGCATTGGTTAGGTTTTAATTATTGCCCAGAGGTATTTGTGAGCGCCCACCAGCGTTTGCCTTTGCCTCTGGGTTTGTTTTTATGTGGGCTGTAGCCTGAAATGAGGTGATGGTGAGTGGCGTTCCCCATAATCCGGATGGTCAACCGTTAACGGTTGATCAAGCTTTAATCAATATTAATCAGACCACTGATCCGGGGTTTCGTTATTACGCAGCTTGGTGGTTGGGTAAAATGCGTATCCGTCTCCCTGAGGCCATTGATGCACTGCTCATAGCCTTAGAAGATGAAACTGATCGCTCGCCGGACGGTGGGTATCCTCTACGGCGCAATGCGGCTCGATCGCTGGGCAAAATTGGACAAGGAAATGACCGTGTTTTATTTGCCTTGATCGCTTGTCTTGGCTGCGATGATTATTATGTGCGAGAAACTGCGGCCCAATCTCTTGAGAGTTTAGACGATTCAAGGGCTGTCACTGCACTCACGGATCTGCTGGATGGGGGTGTTGTGGCGGCGGTGCAAATGGCAGGCAAGCCTCATTTAGTCCAACCGTATAATGCGATTTTAGAAGCCTTGGGCAGCTTGGGGAGCAAAGAGTTAGCCCCCGTCATCGCTCCTTTTTTAGAGCATGATGTTCCCCAAGTACAAAATGCGGCGGCGCGGGCCATGTACCAAATTACTGGAGAAGCTCCCTACGCAGAGCGGCTGGTCAAGGTACTGGAGCACAATCAGCTACAACTGCGACGGGCCGCACTGATGGATTTGGGGAACGTGGGGTATTTGGCTGGGGCGGATGCGATCGCAAATACCCTAGCCGAAAACAGCATGAAGCTGATCGCCCTAAAAGGGGTGCTGGAACACCAACTAAAGAGTGAACTAAAGGGTGAACTAAACTCTTCTGAGCACCATAACTGTTTCCTATCGGCCGATAGCCGTCGAGTGATGAAACTCATGGATAGTCTATTGTGATGATTGCCCCACCGATTAAATCTTTCGAGGCCTGTTTGCAAGCCGTCAACGCAGCAGACTCTGCCCAGGGCTTATTAGATGCCGTGGAAGATTTGGCTGCCCTGAATGATCAGCGATCCATACCCACGCTGATTCAAGTATTGGGATTTAACAATCCAGGCGCGGCGGTGGCAGCGGTTGATGGCCTGGTTCAAATTGGTATTCCAGCGGTATCAATGCTGTTAGATCAGCTGGATGGTTATAACTATGGAGCCAGGGCTTGGGCCATTCGAGCTTTAGCCGGCATTGGCGATCCGCGTGGTCATGACCTGCTGCTAGATGCCGCCGCCAATGATTTTTCCCTCAGTGTGCGGCGCGCTGCCGCCCGTGGCTTGGGCACCATTCGCTGGGCTGACATAGTGGAAAACAAGCGCAGTGCGGCCATGATGCGGTCTCAAACCATTCTTTTACAGGTCACCCAGGATGATGAGTGGGTGGTGCGATATGCGGCGGTAGTGGGTTTAGAATGTTTGGCTCTGGAACTGAAGCAAAGGGATGCCGTTACCCAATGTCTGGGGCAGCTGCGGGATCAGGACGAAACCTTAGCGGTGCAAGCCAGAGCCCATTGGGCCTTAAGTAAACTGGGTGTTGTTATCCGGTAAGTTAACAACACCCATAGCAAAAAGAATAGGGAGACCTTTGGTAAAGGTCTCCCTATTCCTAGCTTGCTGCCTTTAGAGAGAGTTGTTATTAAACAGCGACGGGCTGCAAATAACCGAGCTCTTCCAGTTTTGCCATTACCTTATTAACGGACTCGTCCAAAGTCTCGTTAGCGGTCTCGCAGTTAACTTCAGGAGCAAGAGGTTCTTCGTAAGGATCGCTAACGCCGGTGAAGTTCTTGATTTCACCAGAGCGAGCCTTTTTGTACAGACCTTTCACATCACGCTGTTCGCAAACTTCAACCGGGGTGTTGGCATAAACCTCTACAAAATCACCAATGCGCGCACGCACCTGGTCACGCACATCGCGATAGGGAGAAATTGCCGAAACCAAAACAATCACACCATTGCGAGTCAACAGACTGGATACAAAGCCAATGCGACGAACATTTTCGTCACGATCTTCTTTGCTAAATCCCAATCCTTTGGTGAGGTTGGTGCGGACAATATCCCCATCTAGGACCTCCAGCTTGGCTCCAGCGGCCCGAAGCTTGGCTTCTAACGCTTGACTAATAGTAGTTTTGCCCGATCCACTCAGCCCAGTAAACCAAACGGTTACGCCACGATGCTGCATATAAAAATACTCCTAAAAACTATATTTGAGTGCTACCCATGGTCACACGTAAGCATTATACGTTACCAATCTTCACACATGGGTAGCTTAAGTAACCTTCTGTCCATGGACTGTTCATCAGGAATTTAGGTCAATTTACCCATTCTGGGGCGCAGCTTTAAGAAACAGACGAGCTACTCAATTGTTCACCGAAGACTACAGTTGGGCTGCTATCCCTAAATGCCATACAGCCAAATTACCAGGGGCGGTGTCATCAGGGCCAATAATAGGCTGAGGGGAGCTCCTATCCTGAAAAAGTCTAAAAATCGGTAGCCACCAGCCGTATAGACCATGGTATTGGTCTGGTAACCGATGGGGGTCATAAAAGCGTTGGAGGCGGCAAAGGTAACAATAAACATGACCGCAAATGGATTTATCCCCAATTCGGTAGCCACTTTTACCCCCACAGGCAAAAGTAAAATCACCGATGCAGAGTTAGACAGGATATTAGTCAGCAAAGATGTAAGTACATATAGCATGGTGAGCAACCCATATCCCGATAGGCTGCCTCCTATGCCAATAAGTTGCTGAGCCAGCCAAGCTGTTGCACCGGAAGTTTCCATGGCCGTACCTAGGGGTATTAAACAGGCCAATAAAAAGATCACATCCCAGCGCACGGACTCGTAGAGTTCTCCCGGTTTAAGGCAACCGGTCAAAATCATCAGCACCACCCCCGCTAGGGAAGAGACCAAAATATCAATGGAGGTAAAGGCTGCAACCGCAACCACAGCAAGGCCTATGCCAACGGCAATATTGGCCCGATCAAACCGCAGGCCTTCCAGTTCAGTCTGTTCTAGTACGAGCAAGTCGCGACTTGTTTGTAAACCCAGCAAGCTTTGCTTAGGGCCTTGGACCAGCAGCAAATCCCCAAACTTGAGGGTCAACTTTCCTAGGCGATCGCGCACCAGCTCTTGCCCCCGGCGAATCGCCAAGACTGTCACGTTATAGCGCTGTCGAAACCGTAGATCCTTGAGGGTAGAACCCACCACATTGGAGTTAGCGACCACCATCGCCTCAGCCACCCCCTCCTGATCTGAGCTTAAATCTGCCTGCCAAGACTTTTGGCCAAACTGCACATCGGGCAAAATTTCAATGCCCTCACCATCGCGGATTTTTAGCAGATCTTGCCGACCGCCACGCACCAGCAAAATATCGCCAGCACATAGGGGCTTATCTCCCAAGGGCTGAGGAAAGTGATTATCATTGCGGATAATTTCCAATACGTCCAAGTCAAACCGCCGCTGGAGCTGGCTAGACTTTAGGGTTTGCCCCACCAGGCTAGAGCGCGGCGTCACGACAACTTCACTCACATAGTCTTTGAGGCCATATTCCTGACTGAGACTATTGCCGGGCACTTCCCGGTTGGGCAATAGAAATGGACCAGCAAACGTCAGGAACAGCAGTCCGGCTATAAATGTCAAGAGCCCCAATGCCGAAAACTGAAACAGGGAAAATGTGCCGTAGCCAAGCTGTTCCGATAGGCCACTGGCTAAGATACTGGTGGACGTTCCTACCACCGTCAGCATGCCACCCAAAACCGTTAGAAACGATAGGGGGATCATCAGCTTCGATGGGGAAATGCGATGCTGCTGACAGAAGTCCTCGATGATGGGCAAAAACACCGACACGACCGCCGTATTATTAATCAACCCAGAGATCGGTCCAACGATCAGACCCAAGGCAAAAATTTGACGGCGAGTGGTTTTGCCGCCCCACTTCGACAGCCAATAGCTCGCTCGCTGCAGCGCCCCTGAGCGGTCAATACCTTCACTCAAGATAAACATCGCCATCACGGTGATGACGGCTGAGTTGCTAAATCCGGCAATCCCTTCCCCGGGAGTCACCAGCCCCAGCACCATCAGTGCCACCATCACCATCAAGGCGATGATATCGGGGGGTAGCCACTCAAATACAAATAAGGCTAGAGCAACAGCGGTGACCCCAAGGGTCGTAAGGATTTCACTATTAATGTCCATATGTCGTTATCTAGACCAATAAATACGCCTTGTCTTTGCCCAACACTGCAGCTTTGACCTAGAAAAAAACTCTAGGTTTTAACTGGGTAATGCTTTAGGAAGCCGTAGAGTGAAATCTACGTAGCTATAAAAATTCAAAATATTAGATAAATGTCCCCGTATATTGTCCCTATACTCGTGGTTCGCCCAAAATAATTTGAGGTTCAGAAATATGACGAAGACAATAGGTTTTTGAGCCATTGACAAATAGGCGGTTTTCTGTAAAGCATTTTTATATAAACATTAATTGATAATTTATCTAACTAAGAGAGCATAATATCAGCAATTATAAATTCAAATCGTATCAGTTGATACAGAAGCTTTCAACTTCTTGAAGGTGAGCATATGAGGGTATCATCAGCTTAGGAGGAATTAGGCCGCCGCCGTGAGCGTCGAGGCGGTAACGGCTCTGATTGATTCAGCATGAAATCGAGCAAACTTTGCCAACTTTCAAAGACGAGATAACGAGTTAAGGCACAGACATGCTGGAAGAAAGTCTCTCGTTTTATCAGGCGTTCTCGAATCAGTTGATAGCGCTTGTCAGCCAGGTGTAAAACCGTGTGAAATAAGAATGCCAGTAGATTCAGGGTGACCATGACACTCGACAGATACTGTTGACCATGACCAAAATTATGTTCGAGGTGGTAACCTTTGGTCTTCAGTACATTGTTGTTCTCATTCTCACTCTTCCAGCGAGCGCGAGCGGCTTTGACTATCTCAGGCAAAACCGCAGCCGTCAGCAGATGACGCGTGATGAAGGC
>NZ_JAYGIG010000117.1:0-102148 GCF_034932105.1 Leptothoe sp. PORK10 BA2
CGGATGTTCTGCCGTATTCGCGGTTACCTATCCACTCTACGCAAACAGGGGCATAACGTTCTGGATGCCCTCATGGGATTGTTCTCTGGAAACCCTATAACTCTCCTACCCCAGCCTGAGTAGTTACCCGAACTCAGGTTAAATAATTAAATATTTTTGATTTCGAGGCTTCAGAGCAGCTAGTCCGTCCGGTGCACGCAGAGGTTAGCGGGCGTTCAGCTTTGCCGTCTCTCAGAGAACCGCCCCTCATCCCTTCATAACAATCCCCGATACCGAATGAAAATTAAAACCACAGCCCACGATCCCAAGGCGACTTTGATCGCCACTAAAATATTCAAAATGGGGACAATGCCACCGCTGATCAGTTCTCCCATTTCTCCGTGTGGCAGCTCCACCCCGGCTAGGGTGATCATCGACAGCAGTACGAATACTAACACCGAAATCTTCTCCCAAATGGCTGCGTGCCAGCGCTGATAGATCGACTGCATCCACTCTGGCGAAGACGTCATTGCAATCAGCCCGATCGCCGTTCCCCCCGCCACTCCAGCCGCAAAGCCACCGCCGGGACTAAGGTGCCCCCGAATGGCCAATTCAAGGCCCACCAAGGCTGAAATAGTTGCCCCTAACCGCGCCAACAGAATGGAGGATTGATCGGGGAATTGATAGACTTGGCCGAGGGGACGTTCATTTGCCAATAAAAAATTACATCCCATAATGGCGATTGTGAATACAATCACCTCAAAAATCGTATCGTATAGCCGATTGCGAAGAATAATCCCCGATACTACATTGGGCACACCGCTATCTTGCGCGACGGCATCCACAATCGAGAACGGTAGCGTGGGCGAAGGGTTCGATAAAAACAACATTTTGATATAAAACGCCATACCCGCGATCAAATAAATCCATTTCATGAATTCACCTCTCCAATCGCCGACGGATCGATGTAGTTTAACTGAGTGATGGGGGCTAGGAATTCGCTGTTCATAATGTCATAGAGGCGGCGTAGTCGGGTGGTGGTGCGATAGGGCGGGTCGTAAGAAACTGGAGAATTTGGGCGACTAATCGCCTCCCCTTCTTCAACAACAGATCCGCGATCGCAAGTGGCATGAACTTCTTTTTCCATCAATGCCCGATGCAGTTCTTCGCGATCGCAATAGGGCACGAGTTCAACCCGCAGGTGATATTCCCTAAACACTTCGGTTAAGGAATTGACCAATTGCTGGAGGGGCACGGCATCAGCGGCATTGGTTTCATCTTTAGCCTCATTCTCCTCCCCTTTTAGCACCCCCAACCGAAAAACCAATGACGAGCGCACCGCCACGGCATAGAGGGTAATCGCCAAGAGTGTTCCAACCAGCGCTTCGGTCAGCGCCACATCGGGCGCACCCAGAACGGTGTACACCAAAGCAGCGATCGCCCCCAACACCCCCCGAATCACCAACGCATGGTAAGGGTTAACCTGAAACACCAGCATGGCCGCCGCCAAAGGCAGTAATGCCGTAATCATGTAAATATAGCTATCATCCATTGGGCGGCCTCCGGGGGGGCAAATCGCGGTTAATCAAACCGCTGCTGGAACAATAGGCCAGGACATAGCCCAACATAGTGTTCCACAGTGTTAGCGAAAGAATAGCCAACAACAGCAACGGCCATTCTCTGGGGCGCTGCAAGAGCAAGCCAAAAATAATCGCAATCGAACCCAGCGTATCTGACACCGATAGGTTATGCAGCTTGAACAGCACCGATCGCCGACTCAGCAAAAACGAGGTGCCCCAAAACCAAAACACCAACCCCAGACCAATACAGCCATAGCTGAACCCCTCAATCATGCATCCCCCAATCGTTTTAGAATATGTGCCAGCAGCATAAACCCAGCATTGCCCACACTTAAAACAATCACGCCGACGACCCCGACCATCCAATCATCGCGAAGCACCGAAACCAGCAAAATCATCACCGCTGTCTTACAAGACACGCTAGAGAGCGACAGCATCGTCTGCCAAATATCTTCATCTCGCCACGCCTCATAGAGAGGAATCAGTAAGGCCACAATCATGGCCATCAATGCTAGGTTCAAAAAACTCATGACCGTTGCCTCCGCTTGACATGATGAACTTTGTACCAACCGTCTTCGTAGTATTTCAAAACGGTGGTTTTAGGGGTAAAGGTAATTAGAAAAATATCCAAAAAGATCAGCCCTGGAGAACGGCGACCTTGCACCCGCTCCATGACAATTTCTTCTTCGGTGTGGGGTTGCAGAATCAGTTGAATGGCTTCTTGATAGGCTTGGGGAATCGCCACAATAATTTTACCCAGCCCCCACAACAGATCCTTTAAGCGGGTATGGGAGGTGGAAGCGCGGGGCAATAGCAGGGCAATGGCAATGCCAATGAGAATATTGGCCAGACTAAAGTTGGCCGTGAGCAAGAACCAAATCACCAATCGCAAAATAATATCGCCCATTATGCCAATGCCATCCAAAACACTAGGATTAAACTTAAACCCATGAAGCCTATCAGATGGTCAAATTCCTCCAACATGCGGGGCAATTTGATCGCAAGGCGACGAAAAATCACCCAATAGGCCACCCAGCCCAGTCCAATGGTCGCCAGGGGTTTAGCGATATTGCCCCAGCTATAGGCATCGTAGTAGACCACATTGGCGGCAAATAGGCCCCCCACTAACAGCAGCATCGCTATCCAAAAACCGGGTTGAAGCGCTGGGCGAGACTCGGGCGATTGGGGTTGATGGGGCAGAAAGATAAACTTTGCAAAGGAAATCGCCGTCCCCAAAGCGGCAATGTTCATGCCAATCACCTGCCAGGGCAGGAGATTTTTCATGGTCAACACCTTTGCTCCAAAGCCCGACAGTAGGGGGAACCCCGAAATCGAAAAACTGGCGATCGCCAAGGCAATCCAAACCGGTGTGTGCAACGGTTGCTGTTGCAGTTCCTTAAGATTGCGGCTGGGCAAGGTGCCCACGATCAAAAACAGGGCCGCTTTCACGAGGCCATGGGTCAGCGCATAAAAGCCCCCCACCTCCGGCGCAGCCAAAATAAATCCCAGTTGCGAAACCGTGTGAAATGCCAGCATTCGCTTGGCATCTTTTTCAAACACGGCATAGCCCACCCCCAGCACCGCCGTCCCCACGCCAAAAATCCGCACCATGGGGTCGATCTCTTCCAGCAGAAGGGCGCAGCGCACCATCGGTAACACCCCAGCCTTCACCACAATCCCCGACATCAGGGCCGACACAGGAGAATCGGACTCCGAGTGGGTGAGGGGCAGCCATAGCCCTGAGACAAAAATGCCACCCTTGACGAGCAACCCCAAGAAGATCAGGGCGATCGCCTCCGTCGGTGCCCCCCGTAACCCCGCAAAATCAAAGGAGTGATGGGTTTGATATACCAACACCGCCCCCACGAGATAAAACAGCATCGCCACATTGCTGACAAATAAATAGCGCAACCCCACCCAAAGGGAGCGATCGCTCCGGGGATAGGCAATCAACAAAAATGTGGCAATGCTGATCACCTCTAATGCCACGTATAAACTGACAAAATCAGAGCAGGCAAAAGAGGCATTCACACTGCCATGCAAAATCAGGGTTTGGGCATAGAAAAACGGCGTTTTGGCGCTGCTCCAGCAATAAAAAATCACGGCGGCTGTGACCAGCCCATTGGTAAGAATAAAGAACCCCGCCAGTGGGTCAAGGATTAAACTCACGCCAAAGTGATCGAGCAGTCGCAACGTCAGGGGGGCCGGGGCGAGAAACAATTTCGCGGCATAGGCCACAGAGACTAAGGCACCCATCAGCGCCAACGGGCGAGCGAACCGAGGCAGTAAATAAATTAGGAACCCCACCAAAAACGGTAAGGCAATCCAGATCAGGGTTAGCACAGTCTGGTTGGTCATCGCCTGAGCGTTCGTTGTCTGGCCGAGGAGCGTCTGGGCGATTATCATCTGAGTGATCATGGTGTGTTGCCCTTTTCAATTTCGCTGGTTTCTAGGGTGGGATTATCCCGCGCTAGTTTCATCACCCCCACCAGCATCAATGCCTGAATTGAAAGGCCAATGACGATCGCCGTCAAAATAACGGCCTGGGGTACCGGGTCGGCATAGGCCACTGGGCGAACGACTTCGTCGCGCGAAGCGCTATCCACAATTGGCGAAAACAGCCCATTTCTCGCCGCAACAACAACGTAATAGCCAATCACCCCAGTGCTCATGACATCCATGGAGATGATTTTCATCACCAAATTTTTTTTCAGGATAACACCGAAAAATCCCAGCAATATCGTGGCAAAAACAAAGGCTTCTAACACAGGAGCGATCCCTCACGGTTGAATGCGGGTTTGGAACCGGGCACTGACACAGTGGGGGCACAGTACACCCTGCCATGACAATCATCACTGCAGCAAGCAGGAGTCCCGCATGCCTTAGAGCATTGAAACGATTAATTTATCGTTGTCTTTTTCACTTTACGCCAATCCGGATCGCTATGATTGCGGGGTCGCCACTAAGAACGACTTTTCTCCATAGAAATCTCTCTAGTTATCCCATCAATTTCGTCCATACAACTCGATCATTGCCCAGCTTCAGCGGTTGGGTGTTGCCCAAATGAGGCGGCTCAGTGGGTTGGATGGGGGCGATTCTCGGCGCGTCAACCAAGTAGAGGTCAAGGCTGTGATTCAGCATCTATCAGGAGTTTATCTGTTAGTCGTCACACTTCTCAATGGCAACGGACTACGGTTAAACGAGGTGTTACGGTTATGAGTTAAGGATCTAGATTTTGCCCGGCAGCAGATAGTGGTCCGAGATACCAAAGGTGGGGAAAGTCCAATTACCTTGCTCCCAGACAGCTTAGTCGAGGATTGGAATAGTCATTTACATGGTGTCAAGCGACAGCATCGGCAAGATTTAGAGCTCGGGTATGGCTCGGTTTATTTGCCTTTTGCCCTGGAACGTAAACATCCTAATGCTGATCGGCAGTGGATTTGGCAATTTGTGTTTCCAACCGAACGAGTTTCTAAAGATCTCCGCAGTGGGATCGTACGCCGCTATCATTTGCATGAGAGTGGTCTACAAAAAGCAATTAAGCAGGCCGTGCATAAAGCTGGAATTCATAAGCGGGTGAGTTGCCATACGTTTCATCACAGTTTTGTCACCCATTTGCTGGAAAATGGCTACGACATTCGGATCATCCAGGGGCTGCTCGGTCATAAGGATGTGAAAACCACGATGATCTCCCATGTCTTAACTCGGGGTGGCGTTGATGCATCACCCCTCGCCTCAACCCAAACAATACTTGTATATCTTCTGATCTCTTCGTAAAGGCACTCCTAGCCAAATAGGTCCAACTGCTGAGGTGGTACTTGAATTAACGACCAGGGCAAGGGGGGCACATCCACCCCTGCTTGTTCTAATTGGGTCTGAAAATAATGTGCGATCGCAGGTGATTTAGCCTCAATCGGACAGTGAACAAAAAAGTAAACCGATAATCCTTGGGTCAGCCACTCCCCAACCCGTTGCACCCAGCCTGCCAAAAAATCACGATTGCGATCCAGTTCGGGATGACTGATATAGCGCACCAAAACAAAATCTGCCGTTGCCCCTGCCAGTAAAGGGACCTGAGGCTTTTTGCGCTCTGATTTTAACTGCGGATCGTCCGCCGGATTACTCCAGGTAAAAATCGGTCGGCTATCCAACAACACTCGACCCACGCCAAACTGTGTCAATAAAGCATCTAGCCGGTTAGCTTGGGGAGAGCGAAACCAATCTAAATGGCGTACTTCCACCGCTAATGGATGGGATTTATGGGGCCAATTGGTAACAAACTGAGTCAGGTCAGTAAACGAGGCTGGACTATACCGGGGAGGTAACTGGGCAAAAATTGGCCCCAGACGGGGTCCTAATCCTTGCATCAGGGAGAGAAAATCCAATGCCTTAGGCAGCTGTGGCATCAAGGGGCCGTCGTGGGTGACCGGGCGCGGCAGTTTTGGACAAAAGCGAAATGTTTCTGGGGTCTGGTCGGCCCAGCGTTGCACGGTATCTGGGGTAGGAATCGAGTAGAAAGTGGCGTTGCCTTCCACACAGGTCATGCGTTCACCGTAGAGTTGCAGAAAATTGGTCGGGCGACTGCCTGCCGGGTAGAAGTCTCCGAGCCATTCTTTGTAGGCCCATACGGCACAGCCGATGCGGAAATTTGCCAATTTTTTCCTGCCTCAGGTGTTGCGATGATTTGCAGAATGGTGGGTTGTGCCCTTGGATTAGAGGGCTGTGCCCACCCTACGATGCGGTTTCGATTAAAAGGGGATCGAGCTGACCTTGGCCGTCGAGGGCATAGAGATCATCGCAGCCACCAATGTGGCGATCATTGATAAAAATCTGGGGCACACTGCGGCGCTGGTTGGATCGTTCTGTCATTTTGGCGCGAGCGGTCTCATCGCCATCGATTTTATATTCCTGAAATGGCACACCCTTCCACCACAGCAGTAGTTTGGCGCGAATGCAGTAGGGACAGGCCTGCCATGTGTAAATTTCCACATTAGCCTTGACTGCGTCGGGGTTACGACCGAGCAAACGGTTCAGCAATTGCATGGGCTTAGGGACCTAGAATACATATCTGCACTAACGGCGTCTTCACAGCGCTAGTGTCTATATGGTAGATCTTTTCTAGCGGATAAAGCCGCTCTACAAGCCCTTGGCAAGATTAGTACCGGATAGATTCGCCTAGGGATATGAACTTAAACACGGCTAGGGCATGATCATCGTCACAACCCAGACCAAGTTTCCCTGGCACAATCAAGTCATTAAGGAATAACGCTTACTGCGGCTCCCACTTCGGTGGGGGCCCTTTTTGTATCTAGGCTCTTTCAATCACCGATTGCAAGGGGGCCCTTTTTGCATTCAGGCTCATCCTCTGCACTGCTCGGCTGGGGGCCCTTTTTGTATTCAGGCTCTTTCAATCACCGATTGTACGGGGGCCCTTTTTGTATCTAGGCTCTTTCAATCACCGATTGCAAGGGGGCCCTTTTTGTCTCCATCAGCATTTTGGCTGGCAAATCATTTAACTATCCCAGCTTTGGTCGGCTGTTCAGGACTTTTTTTCCCATCGGCCAAATCTTGACGAGTAGATTTACCAATTTTCGATAGGCTAGGGGCTGCCCTGATTGAAATGAGTTTTATGCCCAGTAGCAGCCACACTGTTGAAGCAGCGCTGGCCCAACGTGACCCTAAAATCATCGAGTCCCTCATGCCCAAGTGGGAATGGGCTTACGATCACTATTTCCAGACCCGGACAGATGGGTGGCACCATGTGCCCAAACAGGCGCTTTTTGTGGGGTCCCATAATGGCGGCCTGGCTGCCCCCGATATGGTGATGTTGATGGTGGATTGGTTTCGTCGCTTTGGCTATGAACGACCGATGTATGGTTTGATGCATCCTAAGGTCTGGCAGGTAACGCCTTGGTTGGCCCGGTTAGGGGCCCAGTGTGGGGCAGTGCCAGCTCAGCCTAAGTTTGCGATCGCAGCCCTCCAACGCGGTGCCAGCGTCCTCGTCTTTCCCGGTGGTGCCCAAGACGTCTTCCGGCCCCACCACCAACGTCACCAGATCCAACTCATGGGTCGCACCGGCTTTATCAAACTGGCCCTCAGGGAGAATGTGCCCATTGTTCCCGTCATCTCCCGAGGAGCCCACGACACCTTTATCGTATTGAACGACTTTTACAAACAGGCCCAATGGTTAAACCAGAAAGGTCTATTACCTTGGTTTCAAGGCATTGATCCAGAAGTATTTCCCATCTTCCTGGGGCTACCCTGGGGGCTAGCCATCGGTCCCGTGCCCCACATTCCATGGCCCCATCCCATCCACACCCGCGTGTGCTCCCCCATTGTGTTTGAGCGCACGGGGCGCGCTGCCGCTAAGGATAGTGACTATGTGCAGCAATGCTATGGCCAGGTGGTCGAACAGATGCAGACCGCCCTCGATCAGCTCATTGCTTCTACATAACACCCAGGCCAGCTAACACCCATACAAGCCCACTACCCATACAAGCCAAACCTACTAGCAACTGCTAGGGGGCAGGGACGACCCTGCATTAATTCTCGAAAAATCATTTAGTTCCAGGATGGCGCTACTGTAATAGCGATCGCCCTCGTCACCAAGGGTCCGCCGCACCCGTAAAAATCTAGCAGGCCCCCAAGCCGTAAAGTTTTCCCCTAGATCACTGGCCACGCCATCATTGGGATAGGCTTGGCCGCTGATGGTGTTACCACTGACGCGACCGGTCACACAGATGGCTTCCCCATCGATATAGCCATAGGAGCCGATGATTTCATCCCCCGTTTTGCGAAAGATAAACAGCACTCCACCCCGATTGAGCAATTCTTGATTGGAATAAACCCGAGCCACCTCCGCTGGGCCGGATACATAGCGATAGTTCCCATCGGCCAGACCCGCAATCGTGTCGTAGAACGTGGGCGTTGTGTCCTCCTCCTCCCCACCACTCGCTGCTTCACCGGTGGTGCCATTGCCTAGGACAGGTAAGTCTGCCCTGGGATTCCCACCCAGGTCCGGCAGCTCTGCCGTTGCCGATGGGCCCTGGCGAGGCTGGGACGTGCTGGGACTTGGCGTAGTCGTAGGACGCGGAGTGAAAGGCTGATTGGTCACCGCCTCTGCCTGGCAAATCAATGTGGCATCGACCGCAGCGAACCCGTCAGGATCAGTAAACCCCACCAATGCTTGATAGTAATCGGGGCTATTGAGCAACAACTGACGGACAGCGTCAATGGACTGATTCGGAAAAGTCAGCGCTCGCTCTGTCGTCAGCACCGCTTCTGCCGGACCAGGTACCACCGAGCCAAACTGCTCATAGAGCACCTCGGTCGTACCCTCGGTTTCCGTCAGGGTAATAAATGCTCGCATCCCTAAGGGATTCGGCGTCCCCGTGTTGGGGTCATAATTGCACACAATCGGCGGGCTAGACTGTGCTTGTACGGGCCGATTGACAGCATCCTGACCAGTAATAGTGGCCACAACTGCAACCAATGCAAACGGGAATACATGCCTATTGCTGCCAATCATGGACAATTGCTCTCTGTATAAACGACTAAAAGGGACTAAAAGGAATTCTATGGGTTAAACGACCCTTGCCAACGTTCAGCAGACAATATTAACCAGACCCAGCTACCCAGCCACTATGAAGCTTGTCAATCGTTTTGAAATATTGCAAATTTTAGATCAGGGTGGCTACGGCATTACCTACCGGGCAATCGATCATCACCAGCCCAGTCAGCCAGAATGTGTGATCAAAGAACTGATCCATACGAATCCAAAAATCCTGGAGATGTTTCAACAGGAGGCCCGCACCCTGGAAAAAATTGGCAGGCATTCCCATATTCCTCAGCTCTTGGCTTATTTTGATGAAGGCAACCGGTTTTACATTGCCCAAGAACTGATCCAGGGGCATAACCTGAGCCAAGAAATCAGGGAAGGTAAACCCCTGGACGAAGGTTATGTGACTAAACTCCTCAAAGATATTCTCAGGGTGCTCGCCTTTGTCCATCAGCATCGGATGATTCACCGCGATATCAAGCCCGCTAACCTGATTCGGCAGACGAGCAATGGTGACATCTTTTTGATCGACTTTGGCGTGGTCAAGGAGCTGAGCCATAGCCAAATTGATGGCAACGGTCAGATGACCGCCACCGTTAATGTCGGCACAGCTGGCTACATTGCCCCGGAACAAGCACGGGGAAAACTCTGTTATGCCAGTGACCTGTACTCCGTTGGCATGGTGGCGATTGCCGTCCTGATGGATGTCCCACCCCAGCGCTTACCGGTGCATCCCCTCACCCAACAGGTGCAATGGTCCAATGGGAATATTAGTCCATCCCTGGAAACATTTATCAAACGCCTGATTGAGCCCAATCCCAACAACCGTTATCCCAATGCCAGAGAAGCGCTTAAAGGTTTGGAACAAATCCTCACAGGGATCCAGTTGAGACAGGACAGCGATCTACCCACCCATGTTGCTGCCAAAGCTCCACGGTATACCGATACCACACCCACAAAACCCGTTACCCTAATTCCCTCCAGTTTGATTTTGAAGGTGATGGGTTTTATCACCGTTGCTTTGGTCATGGTGGGATTTGGGGTCAAGGGCTATCAATGGACTGCCCGTGCCCTGAATGATCGCTGGGATGCTGTCAAAGCTGCTACTACACCCCAAGGCGGGGCTGCTAAATCGAGGGAATTGGTCGATCTGCTAGAGGATGGCAGTATCCAAACCAGACCTGAGGTGGTAGAAGCCTTTTGGGAAATGGTTGCCGCCGCTGAAGCGGAAGGGGTGGAGCTAATACCCTTGGCAGGGTATATGTCCTTGGCCGATCAGCGCAAAGCTCTGCCCAAGGATACGGGCATCAATCTCCAACAGTGGCTCAAGCAAAGCGACTACCACACGGGGTATGCCATCGCCATGGGCGACAAAAATGCCGAGGAGAGTACCGATTGGGATCCCAGCTTTGCTCAAACCGATGGGTATCGGTGGCTCAAGCGATATGCCAAGAATTATGGTTTTGAGCTGTCTTACCCCCAGGGTAACCCGGCCGGAGAGCAAGAGCCCTGGCATTGGCGCTATACCCGTGGGACACAGTTTTGACGCCAGTAAGGTCGCCAACAGTTAATCACCCGCCATGACCGTTTCGAGCACCCAATTCCTCACCAATGGATTCACTAATTCAGGCCGATCATCGTGGGGACAATGGCCCGCCTCTAGAAAATGCTCCTCAATATTGTCGTAATACTTTTGAAATAACCCACTGCGTTCCTCGCAGTTCATCCAAGGGTCCTGGGTACCCCATAACAACAATAAAGGCCGCTCCAACTGCGACAACAATACGTCTACCCGCTCCCCCCTCGGAGCCTTAAATAACGCCGCAAAGGCCGCTGGTGCTTCTGGCTCAGTCGCGGGACGAAAAATGTTTTCCACCAGTTCCTCCGTCACCGCTGCCTTGTTCACATACACCTGCTGCAGCGTCTTGCGAATGTAAGACTTCTTTTTTACAAACTGGAAAATACACCAGCTGGGCACCGGACTCAAAATGACGGTCTTAATTAGTTCACCCAGTGCCTGCTTAAACGGACTGGGCTCTTCCACAGGCATCTGATCCTTAAAGGAACCGACTCCATTCAGCAGCACCGCCCCCTTTACCCACTGGGGCCGAGTCGCCGCCGTAAATAAGCAGCTGTAACCACCAATGGAGTTCCCCGCCAATACCGCCGGACGACCGATCACTTGCTCAGTAAAGTCGCTCAGCTGATCGCGCCAGAGGTCGGAGCTATAGCCCTTGGACGGCTTTGACGAACGACCAAAGCCAATCAGGTCGATGGCCCAAACTTCAAAGTCCGACTGGAGCTCGGCGATATTTTTAGTCCAGTGGTCAGTGGAAGCCCCAAACCCATGGACTAGCAGCAGCGGTGGCCGATCCAAACGGGGTTCCCCCGCCTGCACGTAGTAGATGGTGTAGTTGCGCCAGGTCCAAGTATTACCAATGGCGGGGGCAGCGGCGATGGTCATGGGTAGATTCGGGTTGAAAAATGTATACAAGTCCAGCATTGGTACTGTAGGGGTGCTGCATGGAGCGCCCCTACACATTTGTTACGTAATATTTCGTGACTTGCTTAAGTCTATCGTGGGTTCTGTCCCCTGGCTGCAATGGACCGCTAGGCTAAAGGCACCCCCATGTACATCCAGAACGGTCGTTTGGCCTAGAACCATTGACCAGTTTCATCTTGGACGTGGTTTATGTGTGCTCTGTTGCCCCCCTGCTATGGCTTTTTCCAGATCTACCCGCCGTCGTACGTTTCAGCTGTGGTTTGAACGATTGATGGTTGCGATCGCAACCGCAAACCTCCTCCTAGTCGCCTTCGACCTCAGCTACATCCGCTTTCGCGACCTCTACTACAAAACCCTGCCAGGGCCCACCACCTGGTACGGCAAAACCTTCAAAGGTATTGAAGAACACCGCGTCACCACCGACTACCTGGCCGAGGTGGATGCCCTCAAAGCTACCCTAGAAGCCGAGGGACTGGACTCACGGACGGCCAAACAGCAGCTAGCGAACCTGCGCTCCAGCAGCAGTAACCTAATTGACGAAAACCCGTTTGCCGTAGCCAATAAGTCTGGCACCCTGGAACGGATTAAAAAGGAAATGCGCGATCGCACCGCCCAGGACAGCTCTTCCAAAGAAGCCTTTCGCACCTTTTGGAGCCCAGACTATCTACAACAGGGCTGGGCTCAGGAACTAGACTTTTTCGACACCCAAATCCGCCCCCGCATCGAAACCAACTACTGGCGAGGCATTGGCTTTAACGGTTTACCCACCGATCGATTTTGGATCATTGATCTGCCCTTTATCCTCCTCTTTGCCACCGAGTTTCTCGCCCGCACCTATTTTCTCAGCCGTCGCCATCCCAACACCACCTGGTTTGATGCCATGCTGTGGCGCATTTATGACCTGCCGTTGTTTTTACCCTTTTGGCGCTGGCTGCGGGTAGTGCCCGTCGTAATCCGCTCCAACCAGGCCCAACTCTCCCACTTAGACCCCATCCAGGGACGGATCAACCGCATCCTGATCAGCCAATTTGCCGTAGAACTCACCGAAGTCGTCTTTCTCCGCATGATTGATCAGGCCCAAAACCTGATCAAAGCTGGACAACTTAGCCGCTGGGTCTTTGAACTCACCTCCGGCCCAGAAAACTACATCGATCTCAATAATGTCGATGAAGTACAAACCATTACCAAACGGCTTACCGATATTGTGGTGAACAAAATCCTCCCCGAAATCAAACCGGAGATCGATGCCGTGCTCAGCCACAGTGTCACCGGGGCTGTCTCCCAAGCACCTGCCTATAAGGGGCTCAGCCTGTTACCAGGGTTTACCAATATCTCCGAGCAATTAACCCAGCAAATCTCAGCGGAGGTATCCAAAAATCTCTACAGCACTCTCAAACAGGCCCTAGCCGACGATAAGGGTTCTGAGCTAATGGGCAAATTGCTCGGCAGCTTTGGCCAACATTTTCGTGATGAATTGCAGCAGGGTAATACCCTCCAGGAATTGCAGGTGTTGGTGAATGATTTCCTCGAAGAGGTCAAAGTCAACTATGTAGAGCGTCTGGCGGAAGATGACCTAGACACCCGTCGGGCCAATACCTACCGTTTGTACAGCACCACCCAAAAAGCCCGACCTACCCCAGCCAAATTAGTCGGTCGATAATCAGGATCGTGATTAGTTCATATGAACTATATTAAGGAAAAGGTTTGGCGCTGTGCATGATCCATTTTGGGTGATCAGTTTTGCCGCCTAGGGATGACTTGATTTAAAGGGAATAATGCAGCAGAAAATGCTTGTATTAATTCCCCATGCTCGATACTCTTGAGCAGCTAAGCCAGCACCCATACCCGTAAAATCCCCAAACTTCCAACCCTTCCACGTTCCACCACTGCTGTAAACCGGGCTTTGACCAAGACCAACGCTACTTCCCTCGTCACCCCAGAATCCGTCCAGCCACGGATTCCTCAACAGCGCTGGCAAATTTTTCCGCCCCAAGCACCGCAGGCGCAGCGGATGGCCACCGTCACTCAGCTGTCACCCCTGATCGCCCAGGTATTGATCAACCGAGGCATTCACACGCCAGAACAGGCATGGCTGTACCTCGACCCAGAAACCCAGCAGCTGCCGTCACCGCTGGATGAGTTTCCCGATCTGGCCCAAAGTGTTGAGTTCTTGACCATTGCCATTGCCCAGGGCCAAAAAATTGCCATTTGTGGTGACTATGATGCCGATGGCATGACCAGTACGGCCCTGCTGCTGCGGGCACTGTGGCACCTAGGGGCCGATGCCCACTATGCCATTCCTAGCCGCATGGCAGAGGGCTATGGCATCAACACCCGCATTGTGGAAGACTTCCATGCCGATGGCATCGGACTGATTCTCACGGTGGATAACGGCATTGCGGCCTATGAACCCATTGCCAGGGCGGTGGAATTGGGTCTCACGGTGATTATTACCGATCACCATGATCTGCCCGAACAGCTGCCCCCGGCCCAAGCGATTCTCAACCCCAAGCTGTTGCCATCCAGTTCTCCCTACTATGGTGTGGCTGGCGTGGGGGTGGCCTACATTCTGGCGGTGTGCCTGGCCCAGGCCCTACAACGCACCCAGGATCTCACCGCATCTTCCTTGGAGTTGTTCACCCTGGGCACCATTGCAGATCTGGCCCCCCTGGTCGGGGTGAATCGCCGCTGGGTGAGGCGAGGACTACAGCTGTTGCCCAAGTCTCGCATCCCTGGTATTCAGGCCCTGATTGAAGTGGCGGGATTGGCCCAGGAGAACAAAGCGTTGAAGCCCGAGGCCATTGGCTTTCGCCTGGGGCCACGGATCAATGCAGTAGGGCGCATTGCCGATCCTCAAATTGTGATCGACATGCTCACCACCGAGGATGTGGGGACAGCGCTGCAGCGGGCCATGCAGTGCGAAGAGACTAACACTCTTCGACAGCGCATGTGTGAGCTGATTGAAACCCAGGCGGTGGCCTGGTGTGAGGAACAACAGGCCCAGGGGAAACTCAATCTACAAAAAGAGCGAGTGTTGGTGGTGGTCCAACCCGAGTGGCACCATGGCGTGATTGGCATTGTGGCCTCCCGTTTAGTGGAGCGCTATGGCGTGCCCGTGTTCATTGGCACCTATGAGGATAAGGACAAAAAAGAGATTCGTGGCTCCGCCCGCAGCATTCCTGAATTTGATGTTTTTGAAGCGTTACAGGCCTGTGATGATCTGTTGGGTAAGTATGGTGGCCACCGAGCTGCTGGGGGCTTTACCTTTGCAGCAAAAAATCTCCGCCAGGTCAAGGCTCGCCTTAGCCATGTGGCCTGTCAGCAGCTACAGCCAGAATTTCTCAAACCGTTGATCACCGTTGATGCCCAGGCCAATCTAGCGGATATTACGCTCTCTCTCTACGAACAAATTGATTGTCTCCATCCCTGTGGAATTCAAAACAATGAGCCGGTCTTTTGGACCCCTATGGTGAATGTGGTGGAGCAGCAGATTATTGGCAAAGACCGGAAGCATCTAAAACTCACCCTGGCCCACACCCATCCCGAGACCCGTCAGGTAACGTCTATTAAGGCCTTGGCTTGGCGCTGGGCAGAGTATCATCCCCTGCCGCGTCAGGTGGATATCGCCTATAAAATTCGGTTGAATGAATGGCAAGGGCGACGGTCCATCGAGCTCGAGCTGGTGGGCATAAAGTTGGCACAGCCTACCTTAGCCGCGGATTCCATCCCACCTTGGTCAGAGACTAATGGCTTAATAGATAATCCAACAAATGGCCCAACAGATAGCCCAGTCATATCCCCAACGGGATCTCCGCCAATATCTCCAACTCTATCTCTACCAGTATCTCCAGCTCCAGAGCTACCGCCGATTCTGGGTAATCCTAAGGTTGCTGAGGTTGCTCTCCCCGTAGCACCCACCGCCATTTCATCCCAGTCCGGTCAGGTGCATCCGTCGGCCGCTCCTGACCCATCTGCGCTCCATGCGGAGTTCTTTTATTGCAAACGGCGGTATATCAGCACCATTGAACAGGATAACAATTCCCCAGAACTGAAGATTCGCAATGGGGAAGGCCAGGTACTCGTTGTCCAACTGACCCAGCGGCGGGGAGTGCTTTATGCTCCGGGGGAGAATCCTGAGGTTGTTGATCTATCGGATACCTATTACTTTAACCTGTTGCGGGCGGGGCTAAATGCCCTGGAAATCAAGCAGAAAACCAGCTTACTGATCCATAAGGATGATCTGTTGGCGGAAAAGGATCAGCTGCTGACGGAAAAGGATGGGCAAATTGCTAACCTACATCAGCAAATTCAAATTTTAGAAGACAAAATTACCCAGCTATCTGCTGAAAAACAGACGGCATTTCAAACGCTGCAAGCGGAGCTGCAGCAAAAGCAGGTGGCGATTGCCGACCAAGAAGCCCACATTGTGCAGCTGCAAACGGAGAGACCGCAGCGGACTGTGCCGCCACCGGCCCCGAATGAGATTAAGCAAGAGGTGCGCCATGCCCTGGGGGACGGTGTGTGGTTTTGTATTCAGCCAGACTCACAAAAGGATATCTGTGCGGCCTACCGCAACCATCACATGCTGCAGTCCGATGGCGCCGATCCAGATATTGCAGACTACTCTGAGGCTGGCATTCGCCTAAGTTTTGCGGTGGAGCGGGAAGTGATGCAGCCGTTTTTCTTAGATCTGTATGATTTTGTGCGGTTGGAGGGGATGTCAGCGATTGGTGGCATTGAGCTGGGTCCACAGCGCAAATATACCCTGGGGATGCTGCCTCCCTTACTAGCGGAGCAGTGGAGCACCCTGGACCGAGAGGCGTTGACCCAACCGCAAGCGGTACCTGACAAACAGCTTTATCGGTCGATTAAGACTAAAAATAGTTTGAGTGGTCGAGATCGCGAAGTACTGATGGAATTTTTTGACCAGTGGGAGCATCCGATGGCCGTTTGCTTTGGCCAAAAAGGAAAGCAATCGGCGGCGAGTTTGGACCAAATTAGTCGTTTACGCAATATTGCGGCCCACGGGGAAAGTTTTTTGTATGAGTGGCACTATGGGCTACTCCGTCAGTTAGTGGTGGGAAGTGCAAAGCAGCGAGGATTGTTTCGGCAGATCTACGGAGGTTAAACCACAAATTCAGGAACCTATCTGTCAAGACCTGTGGATAACTTATTTGCCGTTTTAGGCGATGAATAGCCTAGGGATGGCAAAAATATAAAGATGACTAAAAATTTTGAATTTCAATGCTTTGAGTGCTTTCAGCTCCGTACATTGATTTAATCACGTATCATAATCCATTACTGATAGTGAATCTCTTGTAACCGTTTAAAAAACTTTCCACAAGTTTTCCACAGAGTTTTCCACAGCCCCTGGTGGTTTTCCCCGAGTTGCATAAGTGGGGGTGATTATCCGTAATTTATTAGGCAAAGGATATCTCCCCATGGGCCAAGTGGGATGGATGCATGGGAATCCAAACATGTCATTTGTACGAATATCGTTGGATGGTTTAGAAAAACCGGGGTCTTCCTGACCCGTACTTCTTTAATCAACCTTATTTAACGAATTATACGACCCTGAGAGTAGGGGGGCTGAAAATGGGGACCCTGATCCTATAGGTCGATGTGCCCATAGATATAGGGGATATATCCATGGATTTTAAGCGTAGTATTTGTTTAGAAGTCAATACCCATAATGGCTGCGACAGGGTGTGATTAGTATCAACCCCTATTTCGCGTCCGGCCTTTATCCTTAACATTTGTATAACTGAGTAAGACGATCCCTAGTGCTACTGCCGTATAAATACATAGATACCCATGATGAGTGGCCAAGTTATTGATATTGCCAGTGTGAGTCACCTATCCCACGAGCAGGACGATCGCTACCGTCTGGAAATCAACATTTGCGATCGCATCATCAAGCGCTACCCCTATCACTATCAAGCCTGGAACTATCGCAGTTATTTATTAGCCAGCATCGGCCAATATGAAGCAGCCGCTGAAAGTTATCGTCACACCCTGTCCTTAAAAGCGACAGAACATCGAGTATGGTGTAACTACGGTGCGGTACTGGAAAAGCTAGAAGCATTAGACGAAGCTTCCAAGTGTTTTAGCAAGGCTTTAAAACAGGCCCCAGGTTATTTCAAAGCCCAGTATCGCCAAAGCAAGAATCTGCATCGAAGGGCGCTCTATGGTGAAGCCGTGGTGAGTTACGAGCAAGCAATTCAGTTGCGGCCTGACTTTTATAAGGTTTGGTACTATCGCGGCAAAGCGCTGCTACAGCTCAACCGTAACGAGCAGGCCATTGCCAGTCTCACCAAAGCTACAGAACTCTACGATGGCGATAGTAAAGTCTGGATGATTTTGGGTCGCACGCTGCTGCAGGAGCAGCAGCCCCAAGAGGCCTTAAACGCCTTAAATCATGCCCTGCGCATCGATCCCAACGATGCTACTGTCTGGAGCTATCATGCAGCGGCACTGAAGAACCTGGGCCATGGGGAAGACGCCTTTGCCAGCCTAGAGAAAGCCGTTACCTTAGACCCCGGCGATTCGCGCTTGTGGCATCTCCGAGGCTTGGCCCTGTTAGAGGTGGATCAGCTAGCAACCGCCAGGGAAAGTTTCATAACATCCCTCAAGATCCAGGCCTACAACTACCAAGGATGGTTAGCCATGGGCTGGACGCTGCAAAAGATGGAGAACTATAGCCTCGCCATTGAAGCCTATGATAAATCCCTCGCCATTGAGCCCGATCAGCCCTTTGCTTTTTACAACCAAGCCCGGTGTCATGCTCGCCTAGGTCATGACCTATGGGCATTAGAGCATTTGCGTCGGGCCATGTCCCTGGACCCCAATATTTACACTGAGCGAGCCTACGCGGATCCCCTGTTACAGTCCATTTTGAAAGATATGGAAGATGACGACAGTGGCGAAGATTTGGAAGAGGTAGAACGAATTGCCTTAGACTCTGCCTAAACTCCATACAAAAAATGTCTCCATAAAAAATGTCGAGGTGTTCCATGGAACGCCTCGACATTTTTTATGGAGCTAAGCGGACTCGAACCGCTGACCCCCTGCATGCCATGCAGGTGCTCTACCAGCTGAGCTATAGCCCCTTGGGTCTAACTAATAATCACTTGCCAAGTAGCCTGCCGTCAAGGAATTTCCTAATGCATTGATAATAAAAGAGTTCAGGTAAAGTTACCTGAACTCTTTTAAATCGATCTAGCCACTAACCAGGGTCTATGAGTAGTGGTTTCAAATCACGATTCCATCATCATTAAATGACGAGGGAATCGCCGATACTGTTTTAGCGTCTGCCGCCGCCGCCGCCACCAAAGGAACCACCACCCCGAGGCTCACGGGGCTTGGCTTTATTGACTTTTAGATCGCGACCCATCCACTCTGCACCATCTAGTGCTTCAATGGCAGCTGCTTCTTCGTCGTCAGTACCCATTTCTACGAAGCCAAAACCGCGCATGCGGCCTGTTTCACGATCAGTGGGTAGCTGTACGCGCTTGACGGTTCCATACTCAGCAAAGACACCAGTTAGATCGGTATCTGTAACGTCATAGGATAAATTACCTACATAAATTGACATGGATTTTCTCCAAAACTTAAAGGATATGTAGAGGGAAGGTTCGGAGAGGAGGCTGTCAATGGAAAAACGTGAAAACTCGTTAATACTAAAAACAAAAGTTACCAACCGATCTTTATTCTCTGAAACTCATCATATCTGAGAAACCACCAATTGGACGAAATTCGTAATTTTAGTGGCATCAGGATCACAATTCCCTCTAAACGCCTGTACACCGCTACCTGGAGTGGTAGCGGTGTACAGCTTCGGAAACTTGACGTTTCAAAGAACGGGTTTTCGTAGAAAAATCACATTAAGGGACTTAACTATTGGCCATTTTGCTGGTGTAAGCATCCCCACCAACGGGGTAAACCCGCTCGTTGAAGTCGGTTTCACGTCCTGTGACTAATTTGGCCAGGTTCTCAAAGCCATCAGAGTTCCAATTGCGCTCATGGATCGGCTTGGACTGCTCGCCGAAGAAGTAGGCCTGGGTGCCAATGATGGATGCAGCGACCCAACCGACAAGAATTACAGCAAATAAAACACCAAACATGATTTGTCTCCTAATTTTTAAGGGATGTCGATGGATTCTGGCTGGCCTAGCTAACGATTAGAGCGGTTATGGTCACTACGCTCAAGAGCAATATGGCCATGCCACCTTGCAACATGTATTGACGTTGCTGCTCCGGTGCGGGGTAGGTAGCCAGGTACATTGCAGGCTCAGTAGCGTAGTTATTGAGCCGTCCTGTTTCATCTGTGGTGGTGTACATAATCTGAAGGCCTTTTTCTTAAAGAGGTGTGCGTCTATGTAAATCAATGTAACGCAAAATATTACAAATTGCAAATTTACTTGACAAAAATAGATTTAACTTGGATTAATTTCTTGCTGTGTGTGGCTATGGGCATGGTCCTAGCTTCTAGGCCGTAAAAAAAATCAGTGACTCCCGCTTAGTCATCAGCTATCCGCGATAAAGTCGGAGGACACTTTCCAATCGACCCTCACAATGACCACCCCGGCTCACAATTCACCCCCAGCCGATACAGAGGCACTGCTTCTCCAATTACGCCGTAAACAAGGCACCTGGGTTGATTGGGCAGCGGCTTGCCAATCCCTACAAAAAATGGGCCTGTCGCCCCAAGCAATTTTTGAAGGAACTGGGTTTGAGCCCATTCAGCAAAACCAAATTGTGGTGGCTGGTCAGGTGTATCAATCCATTACGGGGGGTGCGGTGTCCGATGCTGTGCTGGAACACTTCACCGCTCGTGGCAGTGATGCCCTTTACGAACTACGCATCCTGGCCAAGGAAGATCGGGCAAGGGCAGTGCAATTTATCCATGATCAGGGTCTGGATTCTGAAGAGGTGCGGGATATTGCCAAAGCCCTGAAAGAATATGCCTATCGCAGTGAACCCCCCAAGGGCTTTACCGATCACCCAGGGGATGCGGTGGCGTTTTCCTATTGGGGGCTAGCCCGCCAAAAATCTGACCTGCAGGCCCGCTCTCGTCTGATTGCCCAAGGATTGCGCTTTGCCCACAGTGGGGGGGCTCGTTCAGCCATTGAGAAATTACTGACGGACTTTGAGGTGGTGAAGGAGAAGCCCGCCCCACGGCTGCCCCTATTTCGCCTGGAGACTGACAGTGATATTCCCTGCGTTGTCCAGTTATTGGGGGAGTGGCCCCTCTCCGTAGATGTATTTCAGGCAGCCTTGCCCGCAGACCCTGACCCCCTGTTTGGGATTGTGCGCTCGTCCTTGGCTCAGCAGGCTTGGGTGCCGGTGCCCGGTTGGCAGGTGGTGATCACGGCGCAGGATCCGGTGGCCCTGCTGCTGCCATTTAATGCCCTGCCCGGTCAGCAGGATAGTTCCTCGGCTGAAATGGTGTTGGTGCTGGTGGATCGGCAGCAGCAAGCGTGGGATGATAACAGCTACTTTGTGGTGGCGGGCGACGATGGTCTGTTGACCATGGGTTGGTTTGATGTCGAGCCCAGTAAGGGATTACTGGGGCGGGTGATTGTCATTGTGCGACCGAAGAAGGTACTGGATGAAGACTACACCCAAGAGCTTTGGCAGATTGACGAATAATGAGGAGGACCTATGGCCCTAGAGCGTCGACTATCGCGGGCAATGTTTGAGGCCACTGAAATGGTAGAGCTGCGACAGATCTGCTTTACCCCAGGCCGGGTCTTTGAACCCGGAAAGTACATTACGGGGGATTTACCCGATGTCGCTTTCACCATGGGACTGGTGGAAAAGCTGCCTCCAGTGCGGGGCAACAGTGAAGACGTTGCTGATACAACGGAAGAAGAATAGTCCTGACTGCGTTAGGGAACCGGCCTGTTTGCCATGGTCGCTATGGTTGAAGCCACAGGCAAAACGCAGTCTGCTCATGCTCAGGAATCAGCGACGCTAAAGCCGATAAGAAGGAGTTGGGACTATCTTTACCCGTCCGTTAGCAAAATTAATTGAGGAGTTTCAGCGTTTGCCTGGTGTGGGCCCCAAAACCGCCCAACGTCTGGCGTTACACATACTCAAACGGCCTGAATCTGAGGTGCGTGCCCTGGCGCAGGCCTTAGTGGATGCCAAACAACAGGTGGGGCAATGCTCCATTTGTTTTCACCTGTCTGCTGATCCGGTATGTGATATTTGTCGCTCTACCCGACGGGATAATCAGACGATCTGTGTGGTGGCTGATTCACGGGATGTGATTGCCATTGAACGGACCCGAGAATATAAGGGGAAGTACCATGTGCTGGGAGGGTTGATTTCCCCCATGGATGGTATTGGCCCAGAGCAGCTGAATATTGGTCAGCTGGTGCATCGGGTCAACAAGGACGATATTTCTGAAGTCATTTTGGCCATTAGCCCCAGTATTGAAGGGGATACCACGACACTCTATGTCGGTCAGCTGGTTAAACCGTTTACCAAGGTAACGCGCATCGCCTTTGGTTTACCCATGGGCGGCGATCTGGAGTATGCAGACGAAGTTACCCTGGCCAGGGCATTAGAAGGCCGTCAGGCCTTGGGTTAGGTGGGTTAGTTTTTGCTCTTTTTGCGCGTCCGTGCTGCAGGGGCTGGGTGGATGGGTGGGCGGTCCCTGCCCTGGTACTTTTAGCCCGGCGAATTAACGCAGCTTTTGAATTAACGCAGCTTTTGTTTGATGAAGGCCAAAATCTTGGCGGTCTGATTTTTGAGCATGGCCACTTCTTTTTGTAGGGTGGCTACCTGCTGTTTGAGGGCTGCAATTTCTGCTGAGCTATCGCTGCTGGCGGGGGCTGGGGTGGCGACAGGGGCCGAGGCGACGGCGGCGGTGGTTGTTTGTGGCCGAACCTTGCGGGCCTTGACCATGGAGGCCTTAATGGCGTCGATCAGCTCTTTTTGCTCAAAGGGCTTTTGAATAAACTCAAAATACTCGAAGGGGCCTTGGATTTTTTCGGTGACTTCTTCCCGTCGCCCTGACATCAAGACAAGGGGGATTTTCTGTAGCTCTGGGGATGCTTGGATGGCTTGGAAAACTTCCCACCCACTCATGCGCGGCAGCAAAAAATCGAGCATGATGAGATTGGGTTTTTGGTTGCGGATAGCATCTAGTCCTTCAACGCCATCGGTCGCTTCTACTACCTCAAAGTTTCCTTGGGGCAACATATCCCGGACGCGCATTCTGATGACCCGGCTATCATCAATCACTAAAATTTTATGACTTGCTGCCACGACTAACTCCTAATAGATAGCTACAGTTTAGATAAAATCATGCTGCTGAACCTGGCCTAGGTCAGCAACGTTATAAAAATATGTCGCCCCGTCGATAACCATAGATAGGTCTGAAGCTAGGTCTGACCCTGACTAGTTTCTAAGAATCATACTAGGATCAATATTGATTAAGGTGATAGAACTCTTCTATAAAGACGCCATCCCATGTGATGCTCTTGTTAAGGCTGAGGATACCCAACCCACTGTAGAAAACCTGATTGCGTCATGGAAAGTTTATCTCAAATGCGTTCCGGTGGAGCTGATAGACCTGAGATTGTGCAGCTGCCGGAGTGGTTGAGACGGCCAATCGGGCGGGCGAGTGAGCTGTCGGCGGTGCAAAAAATTATTAAACAGCGCCAGATTCATACGATCTGTGAGGAGGGCCGCTGCCCGAATCGGGGTGAGTGCTACGCCCAGAAGACGGCCTCTTTTTTGCTCATGGGGCCTACTTGTACCCGTTCCTGTGCTTTTTGTCAGGTGGATAAGGGTCATGCTCCAATGCCCCTAGACCCGCAGGAACCGCAAAAGGTGGCGGAGTCGGTCCAACTCTTGGGGTTGCAGTATGTGGTACTGACGTCGGTGGCGCGGGATGATTTGCCGGATCAGGGGGCGGGGTGGTTTGTGGCGACGATGGTGGCTATTCGTGCGGTGAGTCCAACGACGCAAATTGAGCTGCTCACTCCTGATTTTTGGGGTGGACCTCAGGCGGAGCAGCAGCAGCGGCAACGCATAGCCATGGTGGTGACGGCGAAGCCCGCCTGTTTTAATCACAATGTGGAGACGGTGGAGCGGTTGCAAGACCCGGTGCGACGGGGGGCCAAATATCACCGTTCTTTAGATGTGCTGCGCTATGTGAAAGAGCTGGATGCAGCCATTCCTACGAAGTCGGGTCTGATGTTGGGTCATGGGGAAACGGAGGATGAACTGGTGAAGACGATGCAGGATCTGCGGGCTGTGGGGTGCGATCGCATCACCCTGGGACAGTACATGCGTCCATCCCTAGCCCACCTGCCTGTACAACGCTACTGGACCCCGGAGGAATTTGACCGTCTGGGAGATATTGCTCGCGATTTGGGGTTTTCCCAGGTGCGCTCAGGACCGTTGGTGCGGAGTTCGTACCACGCTGGCGAAGCATAGTCTAAGGGTGAGGTATAACCACCGGCACCGAATTCCCTAAAAATTCACCCCATCGACCGTTTGGGTTGCCAGTTCCCGCCATTCTTGAACGGCATAGGGAGGCACGACAATCTCGCTAGCCTTCTGTCTAGGACCTGTGCCCTGAAGCGGTACCTGAAGGGTTAGGGGAATGGCTTTTTCCAAGTCAGCCATGACATCAGTCATGTCGTACTGGTTGGTGTTGCTAGGGAGCGCCGGAGTGGGTGGGTCCAGTTTTGGTTTGGCCTGCCACCGTAGTGCCGTGCCCGTGGTGATGGTTAGGGGCTGTTGTGGGTCCACCGTGACCACCCCCGGAAATCCCACCAGCCGTAGATATAGACCGTCTAACCCGTCGGGCCGATAGCGTTTGAATAAAATGGCTTGCCAAGAGTGATCGTTGCGATCTCGGAAGCTTTGCTGCGATCGCAACGTGGTTTGTCCAGGACGTTCATGGTAGACATGGACGGAGGCCAAGGCCGGTGACGTTCCCAGGACCATGGTGAGCAACAAACAAGGCAGCAAAACCCAAACCCAACCCCTGATTAGCCGCCAAACCATACCTTTAAACCATCTCAATCCGCTCCCCTTAGGATAAAGCTTGCAGGATTGATAGTGCCGGATGGTTCCAGAAAATATCGCCAACCGAACCACCGGTTGGCGATATGGGTTGATATTGAGAGGGTTTAGATGGGCCTACAGTTTGCTCAGGGCATCCAACACAATGCGATAGCGAGCCGCCTCATTATTGGTCAGGTATAGGCTGCCTGCCTTCTCCAAATCTGATTCAGCTCCCCCAGCATTGCCCAAAAGCGCATTAGTCACGCCGCGATAGTAGAACACATCAGGGTCAAAAACGTTGGCCGCAATCACCGTTGACAAGTCAGCGTAGGCTTCCGGGTAGTTGCCTACCTCGTAATGTATGCGTCCCCGACTGGCATAGGCCGCCCAGTAGTTACCATCGAGATCGATGGCTGTGGTGTAGTCCCCCAGGGCACCAAGCTTGTCCCCCAGATTCGCAAAGGCATCCCCCCTAGCCTTATGGGCTGGAGCATGGTCAGGCTTTAGGGAAATGGCAGCGGTAAAGTCCGCCAGAGCGGCCTGCTGATCGTTGGTGATCAAGTAGGCTTGGCCGCGACCGTAGTAAGCTTCAGGGGTATCGGGGCTGAGCTCTAATGCTTGGCTAAAGTTGCTGATGGCCGCGTTTGTGTTACCCACTGAGGTATAGACCTGACCCCGGATTAAATAGGCGTTAGCGTAGCTAGGATTGAGGCTTAAGACCGTGTTCAGGGAATCTAGGGCGGCCTGAGGACGCTCCTGGGCGATGAGTACAAAGCTGCGGTTGTAATGGGCTTCCAAGTTAGTCTCATCTAAGGCAATGGCCCGATCAAAATCGACTAGGGCGGCTCCCATGGCCCCTAACTGATAGTGGGCTACTCCCCGATTGAGAAAGGCTTCGGCATAATCTTCCTTGAGGGTGATGGCCTGGGTGAAATCGTCCACGGACTGTTCTGGGTTGTCTAAGGCTTTGAAAATTAAGCCCCGGTGTAGATAGGCAGAAGGATTACTGGGCTCCAGACGCACAGCATCATTTAGATATTCCAGCGCGGTTTGGTAGTTTCCCTGCTCAGAGTCCAGTAAGCCTCGATAGATATAGGCTGTGGCCGAATTAGGATCCGTGGCGATGGTGCGATCAAAATCCTCTAGGGCACGCTCCTTGTTTTGGAGATCGTAGTAAAGGATGCCTCGGTTAAGATAGGCGGCACTGTAGTTAGGATCCAGGACGATAGCCTGGTTATAGCTGTTCAAAGCGGCCGATGAATCTTCCAATCTGGCGAAGGCTGCTCCCCGAAATAGGTAGGCCGGGGCATAATCGGGGTTAATGGCAAGGGCCGCGTTAAATTCCGTCACAGCTGCTTCGTTGTTGCCGGCCCGGTATTGTTCTAGGCCAGCGTTAAATCGATCGATGTGGGCGGGTGTCTCGGTGACTTCTGGGGAGGGGACGGTGGGCTCCTCTGCCGTCGGTTCTTCTTCCAACGGTGCCTCTACCGATGGGGCCTCTACCGATGGGGCCTCTACCGATGGCTCTTCGGCTGCTGGTTCGTCTTCAAGTAGGTTCTCTTCCTGCAGAATGTCTTCGGGTAAAACCGGTTCAATGAAGGTGGGTTGGGCTGTGGGTGGGACTTCAGGGATGGCATCGGCTTCCGGTTCTAGGAAAATAACACCCTCACCAAAATCTTCGGCGGTGGTGGTGCCGAGCACTTGGGCCATGCTAGAGGCGGCAGTGCTACCTAGAAAAGCTACTGTACTGACCAGTATCAGAGCATATTGGTTGGTTTTCATTCCTTAGTTCCCCGTATCTTTGAAAATGCATTACCCCAAGTTACCCAGAGTCACACTTAGAGTTGCTATTAATTCAATTACTGTTGATATAAGTGGGGTATGGGGTGGCTGAATCAGTTTGGTTACGGGGATTTGGGCGGCTTGCGATCGCAAATATCATCTCCAACCTGATGGTCCCCCTCGCCGGTCTGATCGACACCGCATTTTTGGGGCACCTGGCCGATATTCGCCACCTAGCCGGTGTTGCCCTGGCGACGGTGCTGTTTAACGGGATTTATTGGAGCTTTGGCTTTTTGCGCATGGGCACCACGGGGCTGATGGCCCAAGCAGCCGGTCGTGGCGATCAGCCTGAGCAGTGGCGGGTGGGATTGCGGGGGCTAATGATCGCCCTAGGGTTGGGGCTGGTGATTTTGCTAGGGCAACTACCGCTGCGCCAGGTGGGGTTTGCCATTCTCCGGGCCGATGCCGATGTGCTAGAGGCGGGGGTGGCTTTTTACCAAGGGCGGATCTGGGATGCCCCAGCAGTGCTGATGAACTATGTCATCCTGGGTTGGTTTTTGGGGTTGGGCCGGAGCCGCCAGGTATTGGTCCTGGCGGTGGTGGGCAATGGCACCAATATTCTGCTCGACTATGGGATGATTGTGCGCCTGGGTTGGGAGAGCTATGGGGCCGGGTTGGCCACCGCCCTGAGCCAGTACGTCATGCTCTTGGTGGGGGCGCTGCTGTTGGCGCGATCGGTGCCTTGGGAACAGGTTGGGCAACAGTGGCGCACGGTATGGAATCGTCGCGCCATCGGCGATTTGTTTCGGCTCAACCGGGACATTATGGTGCGCACCTGGGCCTTACTGGTGAGCTTTGGCGCATTTACCAACCTGAGTGGGGGCATGGGTACCGAAACCCTGGCGGTGAATACGTTGTTAATCCAGGCCCTGATGCTGGTGAGCTATTTTTTAGATGGCATCGCCTTTGCCACTGAAACCTATGCGGGGCAGTGTCATGGCCAAGGTCACCGCCATCGCCTGCGTACCCTACTGACGGTGGGCGGTGTTATCAGTGTGGGTCTGGGTCTGGCTTGTGCGATCGCATTCATCACCTTCCCCCAACCCCTCTTTGGCCTCCTCACCGATCATGCCGCCATCCTCAGCCAGATCGACCGCTATGTTCTATGGCTCCTGCCCGTCTTTGGCTTTGGGGCCATGGCCTTTATGTTAGATGGTTACTTCCTCGGCCTCACCTTGGGCAGCACCCTGCGGAACTCCACCCTATTGGCTACCCTCATCGGCTTCATTCCCTTAGCCAGTGTCGCCTATGCCCACCAAAGCCCCCACCTGCTGTGGTTAGCCATGACCTGCTTTATGGCCATCCGAGCCCTGAGCCTAGTTTTGGCAGTCCCCTCTAGTTTGCAGTCCAGCTCATGAATCTCGCGACAATGACGTTTAAGACAGCGAATTGAAAGACACCGCGCAGCTAACTGACGACCAGGCCCAAAAACTCACCACAATCTCAACTGATATCCTGATGTCCTCAGGCCTAGCCAGGGTCGCACCGAATCTCCACTAAAAATCCGTCCGGGTCATAGAAGTAAATCCCCCGCCCGGTGGGGCGACTGACGGGACCATGGTCGATATTGACCTGATGCCGTTGCAGAACTTCTACCGCCTGATCAAATAGGGCCGGAGCAATATCAAAAGCGAGATGATTGGCCCGAGTGAATTGCCGGGTAGGGTCCGGATGGGGAGGCTCCAAGTCGGGTTCCCCAAACAGATCCAGGATGGTGCCATCGGGTAAACGAAAGTTAGTGACTTTACCCTCTGCCACTAGTTTGACGAGGGTTTCGGGTATTTCATCCCCTGTGAGTTCATGGAGGCCCAAGATCGTGCCGTAAAAGCGGCAGGAAGCGGCCATGTCTTTTACATTCAGAGCAATGTGATGCACCCCCAGCAGGGTGTTGGGAGGGAGTCCTGCGACAGTCTCCTGCGGCGCAGTCCCCTGCAGGTTAGTCGCCTGAAGATCAATAGATAAGGGCATAGCGAGATAGGGTGATGACAATACCTACGGTATCTAATCTCGATCTAATCTATCAATGGGAGGCATGGAACTAACCCGCCATTTGCCAATCAATGGATTAATAAGGTTGATAATAATAGCTATAGTCACCGTCTTTTTGAGCCACTTATCTTTCTATGCGTAGTACTTTTCTGGAACGTCTACACAGCCCTGAACGGCCCGTGATTGTTTTTGATGGGGCCATGGGCACCAATCTTCAGGTGCAAGAGCTAACGGCTGAAGACTTTGGTGGCTTGGAGTATGAGGGTTGTAATGAGTATTTGGTGGTGACGAAACCAGAGGCGGTGGCGAAAGTCCATCGTGATTTCCTGGCGGCGGGAGCCGATGTGATTGAGACGGATACCTTTGGCGGCAGCACCTTTGTCTTGGCGGAATATGGTCTGCAGGACCAAGCCTATGCCATGAATAAGCTGGCGGCGGAACTGGCCAAGGGCTGTACGACAGAGTTCTCCACCCCTGAAAAACCTAGATTTGTTGCGGGCTCCATTGGGCCGGGGACTAAACTGCCCACGTTGGGGCACATCACCTACGATGAGCTGCTGTATGCCTTTCAGGTGCAGGCAGAAGGGCTGTATGACGGTGGGGTGGATCTGTTCATTGTGGAAACTTGCCAGGATGTGTTGCAAATTAAGGCGGCGCTGAATGCCATTGAGGCGGTATTTGAGCAGAAAGGAGCGCGCCTGCCGCTGATGGTGTCGGTGACCATGGAGACCACGGGCACCATGCTTGTGGGGTCAGATATTACGGCGGTGGTGAGTATTCTGGAACCTTACCCCATCGATATTCTGGGCCTTAACTGCGCTACTGGCCCTGACCTGATGACAGAGCATGTGAAGTATCTGTCGGAAACATCGCCCTTTGTGGTGTCCTGTGTGCCCAATGCCGGTCTGCCGGAGAATATTGGTGGCCATGCCCATTACAAGCTGACGCCGATGGAGTTGCGCATAGCCTTGCATCGGTTTGTGGAAGACCTAGGGGTGCAGGTGATCGGCGGGTGCTGTGGTACTAGGCCTGAGCATATTGCGGCACTGGCGGAGATTGCCCAGGAGCTGGCTCCAAAGCAACGAAAGGTGCGGAAATCGCCCTTAGCTGCCCTGGGTGAAGCAGATCCGTATCCAACCGTCCGGCCAGCGTTGAACTATCTGCCTGCGGCGGCTTCGATCTATGGGGCGCAGCCCTATGAACAGGACAATTCATTCTTGATCGTTGGGGAGCGGTTGAATGCCAGTGGGTCGCGCAAGGTGCGAGAGCTGCTGAATCAGGATGATTGGGATGGGTTGATTGCGATCGCAAAAAGCCAAGTCAAAGAAGGAGCCCATATCCTCGACGTTAACGTTGACTACGTCGGTCGCAACGGCGAAGCAGACATGCACGAAATCGTGTCGCGTCTGGTCACCAATGTCACCCTGCCCCTGATGCTGGACTCCACCGAATGGACCAAAATGGAAGCCGGTCTCAAGGTGGCAGGTGGCAAATGCATCCTCAACTCCACCAACTACGAAGACGGTGACGAGAGATTTTTCAAAGTCCTAGAATTAGCCAAAACCTACGGAGCAGGCATTGTTGTCGGCTGCATTGACGAAGACGGCATGGCTCGCACTGCCGAGCAAAAATTCAAAATTGCCCAGCGCGCCTATAACGACGCCTTAGCCTACGGTTTGCCTGCCCACGAATTATTCTTTGATACCCTGGCCCTGCCCATTTCCACCGGCATTGAAGAAGACCGGGAGAACGCTAAAGCTACCATTGAAGCGATTAAAACTATTAAACAGAATTTGCCCGGAGTCCACTTTATGCTGGGGGTGTCCAATGTCTCCTTTGGCCTCAATCCAGCGGCACGGATTACTCTCAACTCCATGTTTTTGCACGAGGCCATGCAGGTGGGCATGGATGGGGCCATTGTCTCCGCCGCCAAAATTTTGCCCCTCATCAAAATTGAGCCAGACCATCAAAAAATTTGCAAAGACCTGATTTATGACAACCGCGGATTTGATGGTGACATTTGCACCTACGATCCGCTAGGTAAACTCACCACCCTATTTGAAGGGGTCACCACAAAGGATGCCCGGTCGTCCGCCTCATTAGCCGACTTACCCATTGAAGAACGCCTGAAGCAGCACATCATCGACGGAGAACGCATTGGCCTAGATGTGGCCTTGCAAGTTGCCCTCGATACCCCCTACGATCCGCTGCAAATTATCAATACCTTTCTGCTCGATGGCATGAAAGTTGTGGGGGAACTGTTTGGCTCTGGTCAAATGCAGCTGCCCTTTGTGCTCCAGTCGGCCCAGACCATGAAAGCGGCGGTGGCGTTTCTAGAACCGCTGATGGAAAAAGAAGAGGGCGATGACTCTGGCAAGGGTAAGTTTCTGATTGCCACCGTCAAGGGGGATGTCCATGACATTGGCAAAAACCTGGTCGACATCATTCTGACCAACAATGGCTACAAAGTGATTAACCTCGGCATTAAACAAACCGTCGATGCCATTGTGGCGGCCTATGAGGAGCACCAGCCCGACTGTATTGCCATGAGCGGTCTGCTGGTAAAATCCACCGCCTTCATGAAAGATAACCTGAGCACCTTTAATGACAAAGGCATTTCTGTGCCGGTGATTTTAGGCGGGGCGGCATTGACGCCCAAGTTTGTCTACGGTGATTGCCAGGATGTCTATAACGGCCAAGTGATTTACGGCAAAGATGCCTTTGCTGACCTGACCTTTATGGATCGCCTGATGCCTGCCAAAAAAGCAGACAGTTGGCAAGATGACGCAGGCTTTCTGGGCGACTACGCCCAATACAACCAAAAGGGACGTCAGGCCATTGACCGGGCTGAAGCGGAACTCAATGGCGGGGTTAAAAAAGAGCAGAACAAAGCGCCTAAGGTGATTGACCTGAAGCGGTCTGAAGCGGTGGATATCGATATTCCGCGCCCCACCCCCCCATTCTGGGGCACCCAAATCCTCAATCCCGAGGACTTTGATCTGGAGGAACTGTACTGGCATCTGGATCGGCAGGCCCTATTTGTGGGTCAGTGGCAGTTCCGTAAACCCAAGGACCAAACCCGTGAAGCATACGATGGGTTTCTAGCGGAGACGGTTCATCCCATTCTGGCCCATTGGCAGAAGAAGGTGCAGGATGAAAATTTACTGCATCCCCAGCTGATATATGGCTACTTCCCGTGCACTGCGGAGGGAAATTCTGTCCATGTATACGATCCATCGGTGATAGATCAGGGCCTTAAACCAGATGGAGCAGAACCTCTATTTACCTGGGAGTTTCCCCGTCAGAAATCCCTCCGTCGTCTATGTATTGCTGACTTTTTCTTGCCCAAGGAGCGCAATCAATTCGATGTCTTTCCCATGCAGGCGGTTACTGTGGGAGAAATTTCTGCAAACTATGCCCGTCAGCTCTTTGCCGAAGATAAATACACCGAATATCTCTACTTCCATGGGTTAGCGGTACAGGTGGCTGAGGCCATGGCGGAATGGTGCCATGCTCGCATCCGTAGAGAACTGGGGTACGGCGACCAAGAGCCCGACAACATTCGCGATATGTTGGCCCAGCGCTATCAGGGGAGTCGCTATAGCTTTGGTTACCCAGCCTGCCCCAATGTGGCGGACCAAGCTCAGCAGCTCGATATTTTAGGGGTGAGCCGCATTGGCATGTCCATGGATGAAAGCGAGCAGCTCTATCCCGAAGAGTCCACCACGGCAATTATTACCTATCATCCGGTGGCTAAATACTTTAGCGCTTAGCATCCATGACTAACTAACCATGCCCTCGTGCTTATGACTAAGCCCCATAGGTACGACGGCATGTGACTTGCTGGTAGATATTAGTGTCTATAGATTTTCCAAAAATACTAAAAGGTCAGCCATATCCTGGGTATTGGGCTGAAACTGAGGCATCGGTGGCGTTTTGCCGCTAATCACTTGCTTAATCAGGGCGACCTGGGACTTACGCTCTGACACATGCTGTAAATCGGGACCCACTTCGCCGATCCCATTAAGGCCATGGCAAGTGGCGCAGTTTTGCCAGAATAGCTGCTGTCCCCGTTCAAGATTGCCCGTGGAAGCTAAAACATCGTGTACGTAGGGATCGGAAACTTCCACCTTATGAATCCCCCACACCACCAGAACGATGCACAGCACAATAGTGAGCACAGCTAAGACAACCTGAAGGGCCAGACGGTTGTCTTGATTATCTAGAGCTGATTCGGTGGGAGACGGTCTATCGATTGTGTTTTGAGTCACAGGTAGAACGTAACACTTTTTAATTACGCATATAATAATTAGTTTAAAGTTTTCTTAGGATACAGTGCAAGCGGTTTCTGCCTGAAAATGTCTATGAAATCTATAGTTTTTATTAAGGTAGGGCTATTTTGTCCCTGATTCTTTCTTGCAATCGGTGTGATTGTCCATGCCCAGGGTGAAATCTGCTGCTTCTCCCACGGGACAACTAGGCCAGAACACTAGGCTCAATGAAAGTAATGGCTTACTATAAAGGAAGACGAAGTAATGTGTAGCTGGCATTATTTCTATCAGCTTTGAAGTCATTGAGGAAACACGGCGTGATTGAACCTTTGCTGTCAGGGATTGTTTTAGGCCTCATTCCCATAACGTTGGCCGGTTTGTTTGTAGCTGCCTATATGCAGTATCGCCGTGGCGATCAGCTCAACTTCTAGAATTTAAGTAGAGTTTGAGTAGAGTTTGAGCGATAACAATTTTTATGTGGCCAGCGCTTCTTTAGAAGCGCTGTTTTTTTATGGGTTCAGGGGGACTAAGCCAGCCGCTAGGCGAGCGGTGCCGTAGGCCGCTTCGGTGTGCAGAGACGGGACTAACGGAATGCCTAGGGCTTGGGCTCGCAACTGTTGCCAAACAGGGTTTTGGGCCCCGCCACCTGCGGTATAGACCCGATGGACGGCCCCACCCCCCAGGGTGGTGAGTTTTTCATATCCTAAGGCTTCGATCCGGGCCATGCTTTCTAACAACCCATGGAGAAACCGTATGGGGTCCGATGGCTGTGGTGTCAGCCGAGGGGCTAGGGTTGGATCGTTAATGGGAAAGCGTTCCCCAGGGGTGAGCAGGGGATAGTAATCCAGACCGCTGGGCTTTAGTGGGGTGGGAATTTGCTGGCTCAGGGTGCGCAATTCTGCCGGATTAAAGTAATGGCTCAGCACTGCCCCCCCTGTGTTAGAGGCACCGCCCACTAACCACTGCTGGCCCAGGCGGTGGCTGTAGATGCCGCTGTTATTGTCGCTAATGGCAACGGGGCTCAGGAGTTTGAGCACCAGGGTGGAGCCGAGGGACGTAACGGCGTCCCCTGGGAGACTGGCACCGCTGGCTAAAAAAGCTCCAATACTGTCCGTGGTGCCGGCTTTGATCACGCAGGTTGGGGGTAGCCCAAACCGTTGGGCTACCTCGGGCTGGATGGGGCCAATGTCAGTGCCAGGGGCGAGAACCTGGGGCAGCCAGGGCCTGATTTCTAAGGCCGTTAGCCAGCTAGGGTAGCGGAGGATCTGGGGATCGTAACCCAGCTTCAGGGCATTGTTGTAGTCGCTAATGCCCAGTTTCCCGTGGAGAAGGCTACTGAGCCAGTCTGCTTGGTGGACTAAGTAATGGGCTTGCTCCAAGGTTTGCTGGGACAAGTTGTGGAGCCACCATAGGGCTTTGGCCAGGCTAGAGGTGGCGGTGTAGGCTGGACTGATGGGCGGTGCCGCCGAGGGGATGCCGCCCCGGGAGTCATTGTAGAGCAGCGGCTGGGTGAGGGATGTGTGGTTGCGATCGCACAGTAAAACCGTCCCTGATGTACCATCGATGGCCATGGCCCCTACCCGTTGGCAAACCACCCTTGGCAGCTGATCGAGTAGTGCCCACAGGGTGTGACGCCACGCCTCCGCCTCCGGCTGGGATGGATATGGACAACGGGTTTCCGCCACCACCTGACCAGTGGCATCAATGGCAATCGCCCTGGCCCCCGAGGTACCAAAGTCAATTCCTACATAATTCATCATGAGGCATAAAAAATGAGGCACCCAGACGAGTACCTCACTGCAAAACTTTTAATCTCACCTGTGGCTTAAACGCTCACTTCGCCTAGCTCACGGGTGAGATGATCAAAGGGCGCATCCACAAATGAAGTGTTCTCAATCCCTTGAGCCGCCAGCTGCTCTTTAAGCACATCCTTCATAATTTGGATAGCAATCACCGTGGGTCCCACAGGCACTTCCAACGAATTGTAGGTTTCCCTTAGACCATTGAGCACCCGCTCTGTCAATACATCACAATTGCCTGCCACCAGTGCATAGCTGCTATAGCGCAAGTAGTAATCCAAATCCCGCAGACAAGCGGCATAACGCCTAGTGGTATAGGAGTTACCCCCTGGACGAAGTAACTCAGGTACCCGCTCATACAATGCAGCACCTGTAGCCTTTACCAGGCTCGCAGCATTAGCGCTGATATAGGCAGCGGCCTTCACTCGATCGGCGCCACTGCCAAAGTAAGCCTTTAAAGAATCAATGGCGTCGCGATCGAGGTAACGACCGGTGATGTCATAGGTGCTAATTAAACCTGTCACCGTATCCCGCATGAAATCTTTCTCCCAGTGCGATTAATGTGCGACTCAAAAAAACAAATAGGAACTTATGACCAAGCTAGGAGGAAAGTTCTCATTCTAAAGACGCGCCAAACAGGGCATGTCACCAATATGAGAACCAGCTCAAGAGCGTTCCGATTGCTTGCCTAGGCACCTTTTCATGTGTTTTGTCGCTGCCTTAGAAATCCTGGAATCCATTCAGCGACAACGATTACAACAATGGGATGCCAAAACCAAGTTTACCATGGTGGACTTGTCAGCAGTCGATCCAGGCGAGGGAGAAACAAATTAGACCCCTTATTTTTTACAATTAGCAATCTTTCGTAATGTTTTGACTGGAGCCGAGACGAGCACCCAAGGCGTCTAAATAGGTGGGAACACAGTAACGTGGACCAGGGTTTAAGTTTCCAGAGAAACTGAATTTAGTATTCCTTGATACAAAATATCGGGATTACTGTTTCTAGGATGATCCAAGCCTAGTAGTCAGAGTAAATGCCTATAGTTGCTCAACCACAGGTGATCGGTTCAGGGGCGTCATAAACCTTTGGTGTATAGCCGCCATTAAAGGTTTTATAGGGTTTGCTGGGAATGGGTGATCTTTGCTCGATTCATGGGCCCATGGTCCAAGCTAAATGGTCTAAGTCCAACGGATATGCCTACGACTCCTGCGGAATCTAGAAAATTCCTAACAGGTTCATATTTTGAGCCCCACCCATTGTTTAATGTCTTGGCCGTTATTAAGATGTGGCCTATTTTGACGACAAAGCCCACATTCCCTTGATTTTTGCTGGGTGCTGCGGATCTTTGGTTTAAATCAGTTTGAGGATGGTGCCCAGGGCCAATATCCTCGACCAATCCATGATTTTAGTTAGCCACAGCATTTTTTAAGACGGCTTTAGTGAATGCATAAAAAGGAGTAATCCATGGCTCAAACTGCTGCAGAAGTTTTGCAGATGATCAATGATCAAGACATTAAAATGATTGATCTGAAGTTCATCGACTTGCCAGGCATTTGGCAACACCTTACGTTACATCGCAGCCAAATCGATGAAAGTAGCTTCACTGAAGGTGTGGCCTTTGATGGCTCTAGTATCCGTGGATGGAAGGCAATCAACGAGTCAGACATGTCCATGGTGCCCGATCCTAAAACTGCATGGATCGACCCATTCATGAAAGAACCTACCCTCAGTATGGTGTGCTCCATTAAGGAGCCTCGTACGGGTGAATGGTATGACCGATGTCCTCGTGTCATTGCTAGCAAAGCCTTAGATTACTTGAATGCCACGGGTATCGGTGACACCGCTTACTTCGGCCCCGAGGCTGAGTTTTTCATTTTTGACGATGTCCGCTACGACACCAATTCTCACTCTAGCTACTACTACGTAGACTCTGTGGAAGGTCGTTGGAATACAGGGCGTGAAGAGGAAGGTGGCAACCTGGGCTATAAGCCTGCTTTCAAGGGAGGGTATTTCCCTGTATCCCCCACGGATACTTCCCAGGATATGCGGACTGAAATGTTGCTCACCATGGCAGACTGCGGTGTGCCTATTGAGAAGCATCACCACGAGGTGGCAACCGGTGGCCAGTGCGAGTTGGGTTTCCGCTTTGGCGAAATGATCGAAGCAGCTGACTGGTTGATGACCTACAAGTATTGCATTAAGAACGTTGCCAAGAAGTATGGCAAGACCGTTACTTTCATGCCCAAGCCTCTGTTTGAGGACAATGGTTCTGGCATGCACACCCACCAGTCCCTGTGGAAAAACGGTCAGCCCCTGATGGCGGGTGATAGATATGCGGGCTTAAGTGAGCTGGCCACCCACTACATTGGTGGTATTCTCAAACACGCCCCTGCCCTGCTGGCGTTTACGAACCCCAGTACTAACTCCTATAAGCGCTTGGTCCCTGGTTTTGAAGCGCCGGTGAACCTGGTGTACTCGAACGGTAATCGTTCTGCCGCCGTGCGGATTCCCCTATCCGGGGATAATCCTAAGGCGAAGCGTTTAGAGTTCCGCTGTCCCGATCCTACGGCAAATCCTTATCTCGCCTTTGCTGCCATGCTATGCGCGGGTATAGATGGGATCAAGAATAAGATTGAGCCCCCGGCACCGATTGATCAGGATATTTATGAGCTGAGTCCTGAGGAGCTGGCTAAGATTGCGTCTACACCGGGGTCCCTAAAGGAAGCCCTATCAGCCCTAGAGAGCGATCATGAGTTTCTGACCGTAGGCGGTGTCTTTAATGAGGACTTTATCCAAAACTGGATTTCCTACAAGCTAGATACGGAAGTTATCCCGATGGATATTCGCCCCCATCCTTATGAGTTGGCTCTGTACTACGATTGCTAATTTGTAACTCACCGTTGATTTAATCGGCTCCTTTGGCCAGACGCCAGTCTTAGGACTGGCGTTTTTTATGGTTGAGACTTGGCTCATGGGCGATTTGTGACCATGGGAGCCAAACGAGATAGACCCTAAAGGGGGATTCATAAAACTAAAGATCAAAAAAGTATCAAAATATACAGAATTTTCGACTATAATCAGAACCGTAAGCATGGATAACACTGTCACCATGCTGTTGATTTACTGTTTTAGGAGGACCTTTGGTATGTCTATTCAAGAATCTGCTAGGCTTCAAGTCGTTAGCAATCGCTTGGCTGTGACCAACCGTCAACGGTCTCTGCTGGGCCGGGCTGCCGCCGACGTGGGGATGTCGATGGATGTCATGGGCGCCGGTAGCCGTATTCAAGGCAAGCCTAGATACGATGCTCAGCAGGCCTATGGTCGTAGCCATGTTGCTATGAGTTAAACTCTTAGCCCACTAGGTATTAGCCTGATCTAAGACCTGAATCATGGGTTAGGGACGAAATAACCATTTAATTCTGAAGAATGCTCAACCCAGGGTGCGATCGCACCCTGGGTTTTAACTTATGGGTTTGGTTATGGGTGGACTTAATAAAACAAAAAAATAGTAAAACTGACGGTAAAGATTTGAAAAGAAGCCGTACAAAATGTTAATTTGCAGGGAGCCAGACTTGCAGCCCTAGTCATTAGACCTAGAGGCAATAGTCCGTTATTCCGCCCGTTAGGTTTTAAGTTTTATATGGCTGCCCTTATAGCTCGTCCCGCCGTTAGCGGTCAGTATCAAACAACCCATCCCAAAAAGGTAGTGATGGTGGGGGATAGTCTGATTTATGGCTATGGTGACACCGAAGGCGGAGGCTGGGTTGAGCGTTTGCGCCGTCAGTGGATGGACCCAGCGCAGCCAGGGCCAATTATTTACAATCTCGGGGTACGGGGGGATGGCGTCCAGCAAGTATCCGCCAGGCTCGAAGACGAATTTAAGCTGCGGGGCGAACTGCGCCGTCGAGTGCCCGATATTTTGGTGCTGTCCGTCGGGTTAAATGACTGTGCGCGTTTGGGGCGCTCCACCGGCCGACCCATGACCGATGAGGCCACTTTCACTCGTGAGTTAGATCGCTTGCTCGATCAGGCCGTGCAGCTTTGTCCCACATTTTTTGTTGGCATGGTGCCTGTCAATGAAGCTCAGATGCCCTATGCCGATGTGCTGCACTTTTCCCGTGGCGATCAGGCCCGATACAATCAAATTATTCGCCACGCCTGTGACCACCGGCAGATTGCCTATCTAGATCTATATCAGCGGTGGCGCTCCCAGGGGGACGATTGGTGTAATGAACGGCTCTGTGGAGATGGACTGCATCCAAATGTCTTGGGGTATCGTACCCTGATGACCGAGGTGTCCTCATGGTCGCCGTTAATGCAGGCATTAAGCTAGGTCAGCAGGGGTAGCGCATCTTGGCTGAGGATTCGGTTGTGCTGCGGCTTTATTGGGCCGGTTTTGCGGCTAGTAGCACCCAAAAACCGGCTAACGCGATTGCCAGGGGTAAGGTAACCAACATCTTGGAGATAATTGAACCCAATGGAGCAGAGCTGTCTGAGTCAGAGGGGGGATGAGCAATCATAGGCTGGCAAAAAAAGTCGTGATGCTCAATCGATTGAAGATTCATACTGAACCATTTGTTCACTCCAGTCATCACCTACACGGATGGTGAGGTCTGACTCTAGGTCACCGGTGGAGTCAGCTACGACTTTACCGGCACCCAAGACGGATTCAACAAAATCAGCCCCATTGATGTTTCCCCGCTGGGCGATGATCGATGTCTGATGATTAAATCCGGGCCAGTCATTTACCAGATAAACATTGCGAAAGCCTTCCTTTTGCAAATGTTGGACCACTGCTTCGCCCATGTAGGGATCCCGAGATGCGTTTTGCACCGCTATGCGCAGACGGCTGATGGAGGGTTGGGGAGTATCGTTAGCTAACACGGCCGTTGGCTCGATATCAAAGAACTGCTCCATGACCTCGTTAGTGCCATTGGGATCAGCAACCCAGTAACTGGCTTGATATTCCGCAGGGTCACTAAACCGCCCTGGCAGCATCACCATGCTCAGGGCTTCTCGATCGAGTTGCAAACCAAAGCCTGCGAGGGCCAATATCTCTTCGGTGGAAAGATTGGTATCGATGTGATTTTGCAAAATGCGGACAATCTGGGGCAGCTGGGTGATCACTGTTGGATTTAGCATGCGATCGCGCAGAGCTTTCAGTAACACTTGCTGCCGCTGCACTCGGCCAATATCCCCGAGATTATCCTGACGAAAACGGGCAAATTGCTCCGCTTCGTTCCCATTGAGGGTTTGCCAACCGGGCTCTAAATCAATCACTAAGCCCTGGGTTTTATCCTCGTATTGCATGGCCTTGGGTACAAAGACCTCCACACCACCAATCAAATCCACAATTTCGCGGAAAGCCGCCGTGCTGACCCGCACATAGCGGTCGATTTCAACCTCGTTAAAGTTATAACTGACGGTTTGGGCAGCGAGTTCTGCCCCTCCCTCTACATTGGCCTGGTTAATTTTATCGATGCCATAGCCTGGAATTTCCACGCGGGTATCCCGTGGAATCGACATCACGTTGATCGCTTCATCCTCAGGGTCAATCCTGGCCAGCAACATGGTGTCAGTGCGACCGACTAAATCCGTTGCAGCTGCGCCATCAATATCCCTTGCTTCGTCTAGCCCCATGACTAAGATGGTGACTGGGCGAGAGACCTGATAGCGAAAACCAGATTGCCACAAATCGCTCAGGGGTGGGGTGGCCGTTGCTTCCCCTAAAATCTTAGGTAATGGCACCGTCAATATAAAGGCTGCTCCCGCCGCTGCAGAAACCAGGGCAGTGGTGCCAAAAATGCCAGTCCAGGCAAACACTCGAACGACGTTGCTAAAGAATGCACGACGCTTAGGCATGGCTGCTGCAGGAGTGGAGTCTGACTCGGGTGACGGCGAAGGAAGCATAGGAGAATTTATTAAAAATTGCTCAGCCCAAGAGCAGATGGTTAAACAAAGAGCTGATGGCAGGCCTCATAGTCAATTTACGCTCTCCCACATCGGAGTTCAGCATGGGATTTGACATTTTGAGGGATTACTAAGCAATGGAGTCCTATGGAGATGCCTTTTTTATGCTTGCCCCTATGGTTGCTTTCGACAAGCACCTTTTGAGGTATTTGATGCGTTCTACACATAGGTAATAAGTTAACTAATATTAAGCTGATTCTGCACTGTATGTTTTACTGAATCGCTAATATTATTCAGAAATCTATAAGGTTAAAACATTTTAACTCTGTAATCTAACTTTATTAAGTAAGCAATGACACAACCTATCAATCAAACTCCTAAATTAGTGCCAATTATTTTGGCGGGTGGCAAAGGGGAGCGTTTTTGGCCGGTCAGTCGCCTGAATCATCCCAAGCAATTTCTCTGTTTAGATGGCAGTGGTCGCAGTTTGATGCAGTCTACAGCCGATCGCCTGTTGCCCTTGTCCGGTGGCTGGGAGGCGATTTGGGTGATTACGGCGGCCCATTTGGCCGAAGGTGTCAAACAGCAGTTGCCAGAGCTGCCAGTGGAAAATATTTTGGTGGAGCCCCAGGGGCGGGATACGGCACCAGCTGTGGCTTGGGCGACGTTGGAAGTGGCTAAGCGCCATGGGGATGATGCGATCGCATGTTTCTTCCCCGCCGATCACTACATCACCGATGAACCCAAGTTTTGCGCCACTATCCGCGCAGCGGCTGACTTGGCCCAGAGCCAAGGGGCCATTGCCACCCTGGGTATTCAACCCACCTTCCCCTCCACGGGCTACGGCTATATTGAGCAGGGGGACGATGCGGGACAATATGGCGATCTGGCGGCCTATCGGGTGAGCCGCTTCACGGAGAAGCCAGAGCACAGCGTTGCTGAAGAATTCCTGGCCAGCGGTCGCTATAGCTGGAACAGCGGTATGTTCATTTTCCCCGCTGGGGTGATGATCGACGAACTCAAGACCTATGCGCCAGAATTGATGGGGCCCCTGCTGAGCAAAGGTGTTGATGCCTATGCCGAGCTAGAAAAGCTCAGCATTGACTACGCAGTGATGGAAAAAACCCAAAAAGCCTATGTGATGCCCGCCAACTTTGGCTGGGATGACTTGGGGGACTGGAATGCCATCGAGCGTCTGATGAAGGGAGATGCAGCTAATGTGGACATGTGTGAACATCAGGCCCACGATACCAATGGCTGCATTGTGTACTCCTCTAATGACGAGGAGGTGGTGGTCACTATTGGCCTAGAGGATGTGGTGGTGGTGCGGGATGGCAACGCTACGCTGATTGTGAAAAAGGACCGTACTCAGGAAATTAAGGATGCGGTTAAAGCCCTGGGTAAAGAGGATAAGTTCCTGCATCTGCTGTAACTAACCTGATGTTGGCAGAACTGTTTCCCCCTAGTCTTTACCCCTAAGTTCATCAGAATGAGACAACAACATAGTCCAGATGATTCCCTGCACGAGTCATCTGGACTATGTTGCGTTTTTAAACGTTGTGCCTAGGGCTTTCTAGCCTAAACGTTAACCTTGGAGGTGTTATCAGTCCATATTGTTGAGACACACCATGACACAGACGTCTTTAAGCCCAGGAGGCATTATCGGTAGTGCTTTGAGCCGAGTGGGGCCGGTATTTGTGCCGGTTGCATTGTTGGCCTTACCTATCAATATCCTGCCACTGCTGATTCCCACATTGACTTTGAAGGCTATTGTCAATGTTTTAGTGGCGATCGTGGTGGCACCCATTTTAGGTGGGGCCAGTATCGTATTGGTCAATCGAGCCTTGGCGAACGAAAAGGTGGATCTGGGGACTGCCTTGAGCATGGCCTGGCAGCGAGCGGCCCACCTGATTCTGCTGACACTGCTGTTACTGGTTATTTTAATTCCGAGTTTTATGCTGCTAGTGGTGCCCGGTATTTATTTATCAGTCAGACTCTTTGCCTCACAGTACGAGGTGATGTTGGAGCGTCAAGCTCCCATGGATGCACTGAAGACTAGCTGGGCTATGACTGAGGGACGCTGGTGGGAAATTTTTCGGCCCCTGTTTGCGATCGGCCTAGTGGTGTTCATACCCTTCATGATCCTGAGTGTTATCTTTATGGATACAGTTTTTGGTTCCTGGGTTAACGGACTGTTGGGGGTAGCAGTGACTCCTGTGCTGGTGATGTCGGCTTTGATGGTTTATAAGATTGTCAAGGGACAGGCAATGGCTAGGGCTTAAAGTACCGACTCTGTCGGGCTTGATCGGCGATTAAGAGGTTGGATTGAGGCCTAAGACTGGGACTTATGCCTGTAAGCACCGCACTGCTTCGAGCATGGCTCGGGCCTTATTTAGGGTTTCCTGGTACTCGTTTTCAGGGACGGAATCAGCGACGAGACCTGCACCAGCCTGGACACTGATGCGATGACTGCCATCGTCTTTACTCTCTACCACCATGGTGCGGATGGTAATGGCGCTGTTGAGTTGTCCTTCAAAGTCGTAGTAGCCATAAACACCCGAATAGGGACCCCGGCGGCAGGGCTCCAGATCGTTAATGATCTGCATGGCGCGAATTTTAGGGGCACCGCTGACTGTGCCTGCCGGAAAGGAAGCCTTCAGTAAGTCCCAAGCTGTTTTGTCCGCTGCTAGTTCACCGACGACATTACTCACAATGTGCATCACGTGGGAATAGCGTTCGATGATCATTAACTGATCAACGGTGACGGTCCCACTGGTACACACACGACCCAAATCATTGCGGCCCAAATCCACCAGCATGACATGCTCGGCAATTTCCTTGGGGTCGGCCATGAGGTCCGCAGCATAGGCATCATCTTCAGCCGCTGTTTTGCCACGGGGACGGGTCCCCGCGATGGGGCGTAGTACAGCGGTCAGGGTCTTGTCCTCCCCTTCGCGGGTGGCTTTGACCATCACTTCAGGACTGGAGCCAATGATCTGCCAGTCTTGGAAGTTGAAGTAGGCCATGTAGGGGGACGGGTTGACCAGCCGTAAGGACCGATAGAGGTCAAATGGGTTGCCACTGTAGTTGGTGGTCAGTCGTTGGGAGATCACTACCTGGAAAATATCGCCCGCCTTAATGTGGGCCTTGGCCGTTTCTACACTCTGGCAAAATTCGTCTTTGCTGCGGTTGCTGGTGTAGCTGAGTTCGGCCGCTTGGTTGCGGCCGGGAGGGGTCCAGGCGAGGCGGCTGTCTTGACTGGCTAGGGGCAGGTTCAGTTTGTGGACTAGGTTGGTGATGCGATCGCAACTTAACCCATAGGCTTGCTCCAGATCCACATCCGGATCGCGCAGGTCGGCATAGCTGACCGCCCAGATCTTCCGTTTAACCTGGTCAAAAATCAGTAAGCTATCCACCTGCATCCACAGACCGTCCGGTAAATCATCAGCTTGAGACGGGTGGGTGGTTACGGTGGGCTCAATCCAAGTGATCAGCTCATAGCCCCAAAAGCCAAACAGTCCCCCAATGCCCGGTGGTAGTTCTGGCAGTTTGACCGGTCGATAGGGAGAGAGGCAGTTCGCCAGGATGTCAAACGGATTACCCGTAAACGTTTGTTCAGTACCATCCCGAAACCGTTGGGTGGTGGTTTGACCCCGTGACTCTAAAACCCACAGTGGATCACAACCCAGCAGACTGTAACGGCCAATATTTTCGCCCCCTTCAACGGATTCTAGTAAAAAGCTATAGGGCTGCCCCGCACACACCTTGCACCAAGCCGATACAGGAGTATCCAAATCGGCAACCCACTCTTGGTATACCGGCACAAAGTTACCCTGCTGCGCGAGTTTAGCGAACGTGGACAGATCTGGAAAAATCATGGAGGGTTTGGGCTATGGGCATAAACCCCATCCGGGGGGCACCCTGGAGTTCCCCGTTGGAGGAAGCAGGGTTTTGGATAGGGGCGATGTTCATTCAGCCTGCCTTATGGTTTAAGACCTTGGCAAGCAATTGGGAAAACAGTCAAGCCGCAAAAAGCGCTGCAATGAACTTATTGCGTTGGTCCCATTGGTAGGATAATTCATCGCCCTTAAAAGCATTGAGCTAAAACGCCCATGGGACTCACAAAGGTTTTAATGCATTACAGGGCCTTGGCTACACCATTAATTGCCATTAAAAAGAGGCAGCCTGTGGACTGCCTCTTCAAAACCATCGTGGTTAACTTTAAGTCAACTGCTAAAAAAGGAAGCAGCTGGTAAGCAGCGATGACTGGATGTCATCTAGACATCGTAAGGCTGATTTCCACTGAACTTAATAGTTGCAGGATCAGGGTTTGCACCGATATTGCGATCCTTCTTGCCGTTGTAATCACGACCTTCGTTCACCTTCTCAGGCACGACACCATCCGCAGGGTGCAAGTAGGTGGTTTCGCCAGTGGGTAGGACGCGGTAAATCTTATAGTCAGTAATTCTGGGCTTAAACTTAGTCTTAAGTTGACGGCTGAGAGCTAAGCACTGCTCTTTGCGAGCAAGGTAAAGCATATTCTCGCCTGCATTCATGATAGCGGCACCACCAGTGGGCATTTCAAAGGCTTGCTCCTTTGCGCTGCTCCAAGTGATGACATACTTTTCTTCCCGTTCAGCAGCAGAGAGGAGACCACCTGTACTGCCACCAAAGATCGGAGTTTTGCCAGTAATTTCTTCAGACATGGAAATATTATCTCTCAACCTTGTCGCTCATAAATTTATCACTGCGTATGCCGTTGTTTACATTGTTTGTGAGGAAGCGTAATAGTTCTTCAGAGTTTCTGAGCTTCCCCATCACCGTCTGTTGTGGTTCCAAATCAGGGTTCCAAATCAGACGGTGCAAACCGGTCCATTGCCGTCGATAATAAAGATATACTTAAAAGTTTCTTCAAATCCTGCTGTGCAACTCTTAAAAAACCAGTCGCTACGTACCCTAATGGCTGATAGTTTGACCATCTTTTGGGGCGACTGGTTAGATTTGCGGGTACGCATACCCCAGGTGGCGGCATCCGGGCTAGTGTCCCCGTTGATTTACATTTTGGCTTTTGGCTTAGGTTTGGGCAGTTCCCTAGATCAGGTCGCCCCCCCACCCGTGGGGGACAGCTATTTGGAGTTTATTTTGCCGGGGATGGTGGCCCTATCGTCCATGGTGATTAGCTTTGGCGGGACTACGTTCTCCATCTGTGGGGAGCGGCTATTTACCAAGAATTTTGAGGAAATCCTGTTATTTCCGGTTCACCCCCTGGCAATCTATCTGGGAAAAATGCTGGCGGGAATTATCCGGGGGGTGTTAACGGCTGGCTCCGTGATTTTGGTGGCGGTGCTGTGTACCCGCGATGTGTGGAGCTTTACTAATCCCCTATTTTTGCTGTTGCTGGTCCTAAACTGCGCTGTCTTTGCTGGTTTGGGTGTGATTGTAGGCCTAAACGTTAAGTCCCTGGAGAGTGTGGGGTTATTTAATAACTTTTTGATTGTGCCCATGTCGTTTTTAGGGGCGACATTTTTTGATCCGTCCACGCTGCCGACGGTGCTCAAGGGCATTGTGTACCTGTTTCCCCTCACCTATGCAACGGTTGGGTTGCGGGCGGCAGCCTATCAGCCTCTAGTTCAGTTTCCTTGGTACTCGATTCCGGTGCTGGTGGTGGTTGCGATCGCACTTTCCGCCATCGGAGCCTATCAATTTTCTCGCCAGCAAGACTAGGCAAGCAGCCAGAAACCCTTCAATAGAACTTAGCTGGCGATCGCTCTGACCATAGGATTGACCGCAAGGTTGGGAATTTCGAGCGGCAGCTGCAATGGATGGGGGAATTTTTCGGTCAGCTGGCTGTGTTTAATGTTTGCAGTCATGGGGCCCAATTCAATTGGCTGGTCCCGCAGCTGGGAGAAAACCCGATAGGTGCTGAGGGGTGAATCTGTTGGATCGCTGTTAGCAACTCGCACTAGGTTGTACATAGTGCCGCTGGCATACACCGTAAACGTGATCCGAAACACCTCAAAAAAGTTAATCACCCAGCGGCAGTCTTCCTCTGAGTAGGCCTCGTAGTAGCGAATGAGGCTCGCAATGCGGAGTTCAAGATGGGACTGGACGTGGGGGCAAAATAAAGCAACTTTGAGCAATATAATCACCAGCACGAGGGGATTACCCTGGGCAAGAAACATGCTGAAAAAAGTAGCAGGGTTCTCGCCATCCTCAGTGGTGAAACTATCCACCACACGTTTACAGGTGCGCAAAATCAAGGCATCGGTCAGGGCATCTTCATTATGACGACCATAAAACATCAATGCGACATCAGGCAGTTGTGCCTTGAGGGTTTGGGTGAGGGGTCCCCTTGGCAGGGCATAGACCAAATAGTGCAAGAGGGCGCGCTTAAAGTCCCAATAGTTCAGTTGATCGCACTGCCTATGTAATAAATTAGCCAGGTTCTCATAGCCAAATTGCCCTGGCTGCATCAACAGCATTTTGATCAAATTGATCGCCGCTTCCCCTAGAACCGTCGGGTTATCTACCGTGGTACTGGGGGATTCCATCTGGGTTTTTGCCGTATACATGGCCAAGTCAAAGCGAAACTTAGACTTGAGTTGAAAGGAGAGGTTACGAGCCGCTTCCCGCTGCTCCAGGGGATTATTTAGGTTGAGGTACTGGGGGGCTAATAGGTAGGAGGTGTATCGTCCACTCCAATGTTCGTTTTGGTTGTAGCGGGAGGCAAATAGCTTCAGGTCTTGGAAGTCCTGACTCAGGACAAAGTCCTGCATCCAACTGCGTAGCCGCTTAAGAATCAGGGAAAATCCCGCCCGCATCAGGACTCGATCGTCAAACATTTTGATCAGGTTTTGGATCGCGTCTGGCTGTCGTTGAATTCCCCAGTTATTGATCAAAATGTAGCAAACACGTTTGAGGGTGAAGAGAAACTGCTGTTCACTATTGGCGATGACGATGGAATATAGGGCAACGGGTAGATCGGACTCGGTGGAAGACTCGACATAATCTATAAATAAACGGCGAAAGGTAGCCAACACAGTATCTGCTGGCTCTGTTTGAACACTGAAGAGAAAGAAGTCGTATAGAATGCGCTGGGCGTTTTGGATATCTGTACGCGCCATAGTCACCGGGAATCTGAATCAGGAACTTACATGCTGTCAGCTAAGTCTACCCAAATGAATCGATAATTTTCGGATGGAATAGCAACATCCGTGGCCCTACTGAAGCAGTGCCTAACCCATCCAAATGGTCGACTAGCTTTAATGTCGAAGAACTAAAAAATCTGGATATTATCGCTTTTTGTGCAGAGATCACAAGATAAATGCTCTCTACAAGCTAACTATAACAACAGCTTATGGGTGGCCCAATCGGCTAAAAGTCTGGGAAAAATTGCCATTAAAAACTAAATATCTGCCTATTTCCTGAAGACCTAGACAGATGCCAACTATATTTTATTTATTCTACCTATTTTAGGTAAAAACCTTATCTGCCGCCACTTAGGACGCCTCGCTCTGGTTTTATTGGGCCTTGTCCTCGGCGTTCCTGAGGCTCAGTTTAAACTGCTGCAGGAGAGTGGAGTTCAACCTTGAGCTGAAAGATGCGCTGAATGACTTCGGCCACGGATCGATCAGGGGTGGAGGCACCGGCAGTAATACCAATGACAATTTTGCCCTTGGGTAGCCAATTCTCTGAGGTGGTTATGGTTTGGTGCAGCGGTTGGTGCTCAATCCGGTTGCCGGGACCCAGACGGTTGGGACCGTCAATGTGATACGACGGAATGCCCCGCTCAATGGCGATTTCTTGCAGGTGAGTGGTGTTAGAGGAGTTAAAGCCGCCGATAACCACCATCAGATCCATGGTCATGTCGACTAGCTCAAACATGGCATCTTGCCGTTCCTGGGTGGCATCGCAGATGGTGTTAAAGCTGGAAAAATGATCGTTGACAGCTTGGGGGCCATACTTTTTCAGCATGGTGCGCTCTAGCAGTTTGCCGATTTTCTCGGTTTCCCCTTTAAGCATGGTGGTCTGATTGGCAATGCCCACAGCGTTGAGGTCTTGATTGGGATCAAACCCGGTGGAATAGGCATTGGCGAATTTTGCTAAAAACTCGCTGCGTTGGCGCAGCCTCTCCTCTGGAGAATTGCCACCGTTGAGTATGTAATTGGCGACATATTGGGCTTCGTCCAGGTTGAGTACGACCAGATACTTATCCGCAAAGGACTTGGTGGCCACGGTCTCTTCGTGCTTGTACTTACCGTGGATGATGGAGGTAAAGTCCTTTTTCTTGTGTTTTTCGACGGTGGTCCATACCTTGGAGACCCAGGGACAGGTGGTGTCGACGATGGTGCAGCCCTGATCACTCAGCAGCTTCATTTCATCGACGCTGGCTCCAAATGCGGGCAAAATTACCACATCTCCTGTTTCGACTACAGAAAAGTCTTTGTGGCCATCGATCAGCTGAATGAACTGCACGTTCATTTCCTGGAGCCGTTCGTTGACCCTGGGGTTGTGGATGATTTCGTTGGTAATCCAAATCCGTTGGTGGGGGAAATGCTGTCGGGCCTCATAGGCCATGGCGATGGCCCGCTCCACTCCCCAGCAAAAGCCGAAGTCCTGGGCCAGCTTAATGGTGACATCGCCCTGGGTATAGGAATATCCCTGGTTGCGGATGGTTTGAATCAGAGTGCTTTGGTACTCGTCATCCATTTGAGCTGCGATTTGTTCTTTTTCGCCAAAGCCTTGATTGCGGTAGTAGTGATCCGATTGGTTGAGGCTACGGCGAAATGCTCGGGTGTCCATGGGGTTTATGAAGATGCGGCAGGAAGATATACCTAGATATATCTAGTGTATCGAAGATGGAGCGGGTTCCTATGGCAACTCTAGCTGACTGTAGAGTGCGATCGCAGCCCGCCATACCAAATACCCCTGACGATTGAGATGGAGGCCATCGGTGGTCAAATCCGAGCGTAGAGTTCCGTCCCCGGTGGAGAAAATGGGATACAGCTCTAGGTAGTGGGCGTCGTAATCCTGGGCAATTTCTTCCAAGGATTGATTCATTTTGCGAATTCGCTCATTCGGCAGCTCTAGCAGCAGCTCACGGCTTTCCCAGGTGGAGGTTTCCGCCCCATGGGGCAAGATAGATTGGACCACAATTTGAGTTGTGGGATGGTGGGTGGACAGGTAGTCCATAATATCGCGGTAATTCGCAATCACCTGCTCATCACTTTGCCCCCAGATCAAATCGTTGATGCCGATCATTAAGAAGATCGTATCCACATCGGCCACATTTAATGAATCCAGCCGGGTCAGTAGGGTATGAGTTTTCTCCCCTGAAATACCCTGATTCATCCAAACCCGTCGGCCAGGCAGCAGTTCTGTGGGAAACCATAAACTGAGGGAATCCCCCAGCAAAATGGTCAGATGGTCTGGGTTTTTGGCGGCCATGATCGACATTTCTTGCCCCAACAGCGTGACCCATTGGTCATAGCTGAGGCGCTGCTTATTGTTCAGCGTGGAGAGGGGGGCATTGGCCGCCAGGTCCAGATCTTTCACGACGGTCGGATTAGTGCTATTGGCCGCATTGGCCTGGGGCAGCACCGTGGGGTCACCCCCGCCAGATTTTTCCTGCCACACCACCAAGAGCGCAGCAAACAGTACCCCATTCATGATCAGTGAAAGGGTTGCCCAGGAGGGGATTGCAAGGGTGGATTTCAGAAACCTAGGTATCAAAGTATCTGAGCCGATAGGTAAGGCGTTGGACAGATTCTAATCGGATCTGTCTTGGATGGATAGTCTTTAACTGTAGATCTTTCCAGATGGATGTTGGTTGAAGTCGATTTTAGGCAAACTGAGGAACGGCGTTTTCTGTTTCCTGTTGCACCTCATACAACACAATCAAGTGGTCATCGAAGTCACAGAAGGCTTGTTCCGTAAACCGCAGGTTGGGAGGGGCGCTAAAGGAGCTGGGTTCAATAACTGTGAGGTGTAAAGCCTCGAGCTGAGGCAAAATACTGGCTAAGGCAGGAATTCGGATCACCGTGGCTCCCCGATGTCTTCCTTTCGGTAGGGCAACACCTTTGACCTCGGTGAGGGCCAAGGCCCTGGGCTCCACTTCGGTGCTCAGAGCGGCAAACCGCATCTGGGCCTCGGCAGGCAGCTGAAAAACTTTGTAGAGGTAAGAGTCAGCATTAGCCTTCCCAACATAGTCTAGGCGAAACCCAAGGCAGTCGCGATACAGGGTTAAGGACCGATCTAGATCAGCCACCAGTAGACAAGGCCGCTTGAGATGTAGGCTGGAGGGCGCAGGATTTTCCTTAGACATTGAACCTAAACAGCATGACATCACCTTCTTGAACGGTGTATTCCTTGCCCTCACTGCGTAGCAGGCCCTTTTCCTTGGCTGCATTCATGGAACCATACTCCACCAGGTCCTGGTAGGAAATGGTTTCGGCTCGGATAAAGCCCCGTTCGAAGTCGGTGTGAATCACCCCCGCTGCCTGGGGAGCTGACATGCCTGCTGTGATGGTCCAGGCACGGCTTTCCTGGGGGCCAGTGGTGAAATAGGTGCGCAGACCCAGCAGATCGTAAGTGGCTCGAATTAGGGACTTGAGACCGCCTTCGGTGACGCCCAGGTCCTCTAGAAAATCGATGCGTTCTTCCGGGGGCAGTTCGATCAGCTCGGCTTCCACTTGGGCTGAAATGGTGACTACCTGGGCATTTTCTGCGGCGGCCAAAGTCTTCACCTGTTCTACCCAGGCGTTGCCGGTGGCGAGTTCGTCTTCTGCGACGTTGGCGGCGTAGATGATCGGTTTGCGGGTTAAAAAACCGAGGGATTTAATCAGTAGTTCGTCTTCTTCTTCTAGCTTGACGGTGCGGGCGGGGTTGCCATCGGCTAGGACGGGCAGAATTTTTTCTAGCACCGCCAGTTCGGCCTGGGCTTCGGGATCGCGGCGGGCCTGTTTACGCACCCGCTCGAGCCGGCGCTCGATTTGGTCTAGGTCGGCTAAGGCCAGCTCCAGATTAATGATTTCTGCGTCCCGCAAGGGGTCAATGGAGCCATCCACGTGGATGATGTCGTCATTTTCAAAGCAGCGCACCACATGGACAATGGCATCTACTTCCCGAATATTGGCCAAAAACTGATTGCCCAGACCCTCGCCTTTGCTGGCCCCTTTGACCAGACCGGCGATGTCAACAAATTCGATGCGGGCAGGTACCGTATTCTTGGATTGGGAAATTTCAGCCAGGACGCCGAGGCGCTCATCGGGGACGGCGACGATGCCGACGTTGGGTTCAATGGTGCAAAAAGGAAAGTTAGCGGCTTGGGCCTTGGCATTTTCGACCAGCGCATTGAATAGTGTGGATTTGCCTACGTTGGGAAGTCCAACGATTCCAGCTCTGAGCATGGCCTCTAATGTTCCTCTAAAATATTTATAAAGAAATTTCCATAGTCCAGCATAGGTCAAAGCGATAACCTTGCGGTCTGGCCCAACCAGAATTGCACCCTGTTTATGGTCTGGTGAAGGCTGATTGATCGGTCAATAGTTTGGGTTTCTGTTGGCAAAAATCTCAGGTTTTATGGCAATGTGTTCTATGCTTTGGCCCATGGGGTTGGGACCTAGACTCGGGGGCGATGTTCTAAGAATGGGACTAACGCTATAGAATGCCAGCAATTGCTTTGAATTCGGTATAGATCAATGGGTTGTATGTTTGAGCGTCAGGCAAGACTAAATTTTCTGAGAACACCTTCGCTGCTAGTGTTATCAGCGGTTTTACTGCTGGGGGCGACGGGTTGCGATCGCGTTGGTGAGCGTACTAAGGACGTGATCAACTCCATCTCGATGCAAAACTTGTCCAATGGTCAAAAACGTCTGGCCAATCAGGAGAGCGACGTGGAGCTGACCCTACCGCAGGGATGGGTCGATGTGCAAAACTTGCGGTCCGATGCTGACCTGTACGCCGCCCGGGAAGATAGAACCATGTATGTGATGGTTTTAGCTGATCCGAGGGGTTCAGAGGTGGGTAGCTTCGTATTGGCGGACAATGCGGACCAATATCTCAGCTTTTTAGATCGGGGAATGACCCAGGAGCAGGCTAAGGTGCCTACGTCCATGACCTCATTAAATGGCATGAAGGCCTTACAGTATGAGGTCAAAGGACGGGTAGACAATGTGCCCGTGGTGTATTTACACACCACAGTTGAGGGTTCGACCAATTACTACCAGGTGGTGGCTTGGACAACGGCGGAAAACTATAGTGCAGCCAAGGGGGAGCTGCAGACTGTAATCCAGAGTTTTCGGGGCACCTAGGGAGGATTTTCTCAGGCCGCTGTGGGGCAGAATGCCCTTTGTGTGGCGTAATGGTAGTGATGTGATGTGGTGGGTCAGGAGTTGGATGGGTAGTTTTGGATTTGGACATTGGCCATGGCGTCGCATGTTAGGCAGATGGCTAATGGTGGTTGTGGCGCTCGCCGCCTGCCTACTGCCTGCCCTATGTTTTCCTGACACTGCCCTAGCTGGCCTCAAGGACGACCGATATGACGGCAACATCTTTGCCCTCTACGCCGGTAACGGAGCCATTGTGCCGCCCCATACCACTTTGGCCCAGTCCCTAAAGCAAGAAAAACCGACCCTGCTCTTTTTCTATGTGGATGACAGCAGCGACTGCAAGGAATATTCCTTCGTCATCTCCCAGTTGCAGGCCCCCTATGGCCGGGTGGTAAATTTTGTGCCCATTGCCGCCGACGCTATTGCCCTTAAAGCGCAGGCGAACTTTCGCCCCGATGAGCCGGGTTACTACTTCAATAAAGTCTCAGTCCCCCAAACTCTGGTGCTCGATGGCATGGGCAAGGTGCTGTTTGATCGCATTGGGGCCGTGAGCTATGAAGACCTGGATGATGTTTTTCGAGAAGTGTTTGAACTGCTTCCCCGTGAAGAATCTGATACCTTACGCCGCCGCGTGGTGAATGAGCTGAATGTGGAACTGGTGCCGCAAGATTAGGGTCTATTTGGGGCCTATTGGGGTCTAATCATTAGGGCCAAAATATGAGGGCCAAAATATGGGTTAGGGAGCGATTAGGAGGCAATCATTGACCCACTCCATGCTCGATTCCCCTCCTGGTGATCTTCCTTGCCTCACGGTGTGTGCGACTTTACTCGAAAAAGCCGCTAACCAGGCGTCCCTCTGCCGCAGTTGTGAGGTCTTGGGGGTAGATCGGTTGGTGTTGCCTAGGGTCGATGAGTCTTGGGAGTTTCGTAAAATCGCTGCTTCGGCCCAGCAGTGGCAGCGGGTGGAATATTGCCCCCCGGACCAATTGCTCCAGTGGTTGGTCCAGCAGACGGGCTATCGGATTGTGGCCCTGACGGTTCAGGCAACCGCGCAGCCGCTGACGGACTATGCCTTTGCGGCTAAGACATTATTGCTTTTGGGGCGGGAACTGACTGGAATTCCGGCTAATATCTTGGCCCTGTGTGATGGGGCCCTGACGATTCCCCAATATGGCCGGGTGGAGTCGCTGAATGTGCAGACGGCGGGTGCGATCGCAATTTATGAATACAACCGGCAATGGCGATCACCTTGATGTCTACACACTGAGTTAACTCAAAGATTAATCCAACGGAATATCTGCTGTTTCCGACACTTCCTCTATCTCAGAGCCATCTTCCAAGTCCAGCTCGGGTTCCTTAACGGTCTCCACCGGACTATCCGGCTTTAAGGGGTTGGTCCGCACACGTCGAATGGGTAAATTGGCCATGAGCGCGGTCATGCGATTGTCCGATTCGAGGGAAAATTCCAGACTGTCGAAGTCGAGTTCGACATATCGGGACACCACCTCCAAAATTTCTTGACGCAGCTTTTCTAGGTTTTGGGGCGAAATGTCGGACCGGTCGTGGGCTAAGACTAATTGCAAGCGCTGCCTGGCGGTGTCACGACTTAACGGTTCACGCGGGCCAAAGAGTCTTTCAAAGAATTCACTAATCATGATCGTTTCCGATAAGGCGAGGGGCATTAAAACGGATGACGTTGCTGATTCCCTTATGAATCAGCAACAATAACGGTCGTTCGCCCATCGACCGCCTGGGCAAAACTAGTTAAATAACTGACGTAGTTTGGTGAAAAAACTATCTTTTTGCACACTCAGGTCCATCAGCGGTACCTTCTCCCCTTGCAAGCGCCGGGCGATATTAGAAACGGCGATACCCGCTTGGGAAAGTTCCTTATTCAGGATTAGGGGTTCCCCATTGTTGGTAGAAACTACCACCTGCTCATCGTCGGGAATCACCCCCAGCAACGGCACCGCTAAAATATCCTGCACGTCTTTGACGGACATCATTTGCTGAGCTTCCACCATGGCCGGTTTCAGACGGTTAATGATCAGCCGCATGGCCTTGATATCATTGGCTTCCAGGAGACCAATCACGCGGTCAGCGTCGCGGACGGCGGAAATTTCTGGGGTGGTGACAATAATCGCTTCACGGGCCGCCACAATGGCGTTGCGAAAGCCCATTTCAATCCCCGCCGGGCTATCGATCAGGACAAAGTTATAGGCTTTGGTCAGGGCTCTGACCAGCTTTTTCATTTGATCTGGGGTAATGGATTCCTTCGACCGGTTTTGGGCGGCGGGTAATAGGGCTAAGTTGGGCTGGCGTTTATCTTTGACCAACGCCTGATCCAGGCGACAGTCCCCCGCTAAAACATCTAACGCGGTATAGACAATGCGGTTTTCTAGACCCAGGAGCAGGTCTAAATTGCGTAACCCAAAGTCAGCATCAATTACTACGACGCGTTTACCTGCCTTGGCTAGGGCCATCCCTAGGTTGGCGGTGCAGGTGGTTTTGCCAACGCCTCCCTTACCGGAGGTAACGACGATAATACGGTTCATAGCTATGGATAAACGGGCGATTGCGGATGGTGTTCGTAGGGCACAGGGCTCAAGTAGGGCAATAGTCTCACGTTATGGCAAATTTTTTTGGATTTCCCTAAGGATTTTCTAGAGACAGGGCGCTTAACGGGGAAACTTTGCTGTCAGGTCAAGGAAGATCATGGGGCGTTCAGGTGAATTTGGGCGAATTCAGATGCGATCGCAATCCGAATCCCCCCTTGAATTCCACTACTCGGATCTTCATGACTGACATAGGCCACTTCCGGTTGATATTGGGACGGTGGTTTTTCCGGTGCCCGAGCCACAGAGTCAGCTATCCGCAGCTGGGTTGGTTGCATATGCAACGCCATAATGCGACAGGCGGCATTGCCGTCGGAGCCCGCGTGGGCCACCCCCCGCAGACGCCCCCAAACAAAAATATCCCCCGCCGCGATCAGCGATCCGCCCGGATTCACATCGCCGATCACCACAATTGAGCCAGGATGGCGAATTTCCGTCCCAGAGCGGACGGTGGTTTGCACGTAGAGGGGCGTTTCGAGGGCCTTTCCCCGGCTCGATGAATCGTTCAGGTGTTCTAATTTAGTTTGCTGCTCCACCGAATACCCGGCCGTTGCCGCCGCCACAGCAGTCTGTCTACGCTGGGTATAAATGCGCTTGAGTTGTAGTTGGGCCGTTTGCAGTAACCGATCAATTTCTTGAAGCTGACGATTATCCAGCAGCCGGTCTCGGGCAATTAAGTGCACCGTCGTATTGGGCTCTAAAAACCGATTTTCAGAACTGAGGCGTAACGTGAGCTGCTGACATAGCTCTTCCCACTCAGCTGGGGTAAAACTTTTTTCCGGAGCTGAGGGTAGCAACAGCAACAGTCGTCCCTGTTCACTCTTAAACGTTATCTGCTGTTTAGATCCACTCTGTTGCTCCACATCTACATCTAGAGAGGCTACATCAGCGAGGGGCGGAGCTGCCTGACTACTACTGTCATCCGCTTCTTCAAATACAAAAAGTTCGACCGTGTTTGAAGCCTTTAATCGGGCCGCTAGAGCAGCACGGGACTCTACGGCAGCATTCTCATCTGACGATGGATGGCCCGATGTCGCTTCTGGTGGTTGTTGAGGGGGCTCAGCACTGCCATCATTGGCGTTGATGGCACTGGTGGGGACCCTGGGATCATTTGTCTGATTGCTGACTATGCCTTTATCCATTATTTGACCGTGCTAGGAGTGCTTCTGGATTGCCCTCAACTGCAGACAAAAACATTGACCTATGTGTCACCGAAGAGCATAAACCACTATAGGACTGGTCATACGTTGTAAGCAGTGTAGGTTGGGACTTATTTTGAAGTTTTTTGATACGAATGTTTGGCTAGCATACTTAAATCGCTGCACAGCATCCCTGCCAGTATCAGCCCATGATCTCATTTCCCAATGGCTACACAAATTTTTAAATTTCTAAAAAAACTGCAATTTACGCCATCGCCATCGCCATTGCCTGGGGAATAGTTGTCGACGACAGACCCGATTCAACAGTGTCTTGGCTTGTAGTTTTATTGAGTTTTTCGTAACTCAAAAGTGATCCAAAAATAAGCATTCTGGCTCAAAAATTCCCTATATTCCGACTTTTGTAGGTTTGTGCGGACATGTCACATTGATTTATTTTGCTCCAGCGATAAGATTGTGATTGAATTCGGTTCGACGATTACGTAACTTTCGTTACATTTCCTCATTGGTGTCGGTTGACAAAACTTTTTTGATACGAGGTTTTAGATATGCTTAGGCTCCGCTCTACCTTTCCGTTGGCTGCTACGGTTGCGTTGTTCACAATTGTTGCCCCTCCCCAGTCTTTTTCTGGTTTTCAGGCCGTGGCAGCAGGAGCTGCCTTTGAGGTGCCTGTTGCCGTATCCGGTGATACGAGCCTTAAAGTGAGCAGTGGTTCTGATGCCATGGCTGTCATCAGTGAGGCTCTCAAAACAAGTTTTGAGGGTAAGTTCAACGGCGCTGAGGTGAATATTGATGCGGTGGGTGCCGAGCAGGCTATTCAGGCCTTGTTGAATGGTGACGCGGATCTAGCGGCCATTAGTCGTCCCCTCAGCGCGGCTGAAACTGCTCAGGGGCTTTCTGCGGTTGATGTGAAGCGGGTTAAGATTGCCATCATTGTGGGTGCTGAAAATCCATTTAATGGCAGCTTGACCGGTGAGCAGTTTGCCAAAATTTTTCGGGGCGAAATTAAGAATTGGTCTGAAGTCGGTGGGCCGAGTGCGCCTATTCGCCTAGTGGATCGACCTGAGACGAGTGATACTCGCCTGGCTTTGGCTCCTTATCCTGTGTTTCAGTCGGCTAAGTTTGCTACTGGTAAGACGGCAACCCAGTTAGTTAGCGATAGTCCCGCTGATGTGGCAAAGGCTCTGGGGAATGATGGCATTAGTTATGTCCTAGTGGATGAAGTGGGTGCTTTGTCCGGTGTGCGGACGTTGTCGATGCATAAGACATTGCCCACTGATGCTCGTTATCCCTTTTCCCAGCCTTTTTCCTTGGTTTATAGCGGTGAACCTTCCCCGGCTGTTGCTGCCTTTTTAGGTTATGCGGCTGGTGCCCCAGGACAATCTGCCCTCCAATCTGTGAATCCGTTGGCGGGTGTGGTCAGTGCGGCGGGTAACACGGTCAAAGGGGCCGCTGATGCGGCTGGTGATGCGGTTCAAGGTGCGGCTGGTGCCGCTGGTGATGTCGTTGAAGGGGCAGCTGGTGCCGCTGGTGATGCGGTTGAAGGGGCCGCTGATGGGGCTGGTGATGTGGCTAATCAAGTGACGGCGGCAGCAGACCAGGCGGTTAGCGATGTCAATCCTCAGTCGAAATCTCGGGCCAATCTTTGGTGGCTGCTGATTGTGCCAGCTGCTTTCTTGGGCCTATGGGCTTGGGGTGCGCGTCGCCGCAAAGATGAGCGCGTGGTCACCTCTACCAATGAATCTACAACTGAGGGCATTGACCTATCAGGCGTTGGGAAAGCAGGGGCGGGGGTAGCCGCAGGCGCTGCAGCCGTTGGCGGTGCAGCCTGGGCTACGGCAAAACAGGGCGGCAATGTGGCTAAAGATGGCTTGGGCAATGTCGGCAATGTAGCCAAAGACGGCTTAGACAATGTCGGTAATATGGCTAAAGGTGGTCTGGGCAATGTCGGCGATGTGGCCAAAGACGGCTTAGGTGGCATTAAAGGCGGTTTGGATAACGTTGGTGATGTAGCCAAGGGGGGGCTCGGTAACCTGCAAACTGGTCTGGGCAATGTCGGCAATGTGGCCAAAGGCGGCTTGGGCAATGTGGGTGACATGGCTAAGGGTGGCCTGGGCAATGTCGGTGATGCAGCCAAAGGCGGCTTAGGTGGCATTAAAGGCGGTTTGGATAACGTTGGCGATGCAGTCAAGGGCGGCCTCGGTAACCTGCAAACTGGTCTGGATAACTTTGGCGATGCAGCCAAAGGCGGTCTCGATAATCTCAAAGGCACAGCGCAACAAGGTGTTGATGGCGTGGCCGGTGGCCTCGGCAACGTCGGTAACGTCGCTAAGGGTGGTTTGGATAACCTTCAGGGTGGTCTCGGCAATGTTGGCGATGCGGCTAAGGGCGGCATTGATAAGCTTCAAGGTGGCCTTGGTAACGTTGGGGATGCCGCTAAGGGCGGGCTGGGGAATCTGGCCAGCGCAGCTCAGCAGGGTGTGGATGGCGTAGCCGGTGGCCTCGGTAATGCTGGGAATGCTGTTCAGGGTGGTGCTAACACTGTGACTGGTAAGCTGGGCGGTATGGTCGACGACGCTGGCAATGCTATGAAAAAGGTGGCTGATGCAGCCGAGGGTACTCCCCAGTCTCTTTGGCAGCGCGTGCGTGATGGGGCGAACCAAGCGGCCGATCAGGCTGGTAAGCTGAAGGATAAGGCGGCTGATGTTGTTGACGATCTGAAGGATCGGGGCAACTAATCTGGGGGACTAGTCCAGCTAGAGATGTGTGAGGGAGTAGGTAGGGATTCAATATGTCTTGGAGCCCTACCCATGCTCGGATTCATACATTACTGAAATCAAAGGTCCTGCTTCCAAAGGACACGGCTATTTTGATGGCTGTGTCCGGGGGGCAGGATTCTTTATGTATGGCCAAATTACTGCTAGACCTGGGGGAGCGGTGGGGATGGCGGTTAGCCATCGTCCATTGTGACCACGGCTGGCGACCTGATTCTGCTGAGAATGCAGCCCACGTCATGGGTCTGGCGCAACAATGGCAACTGCCCTACTTTGGGGAGACGGCCCAGGCGTTGAGGGCAACCGAGGCGGCGGCTCGGAATTGGCGCTATGGGGTATTTGCGGATGTGGCCCGCCGCCATGGCTATCACCATGTGGTCACGGGCCATACGGCGACCGATCGGGCTGAGACAGTGCTATATAACCTGTTGCGCGGTAGCGGAGCCGATGGCATCCAGGCCTTGAGTTGGCAGCGACCACTGGTGAACGAGCAGGGTAGTGGAGCGATTTGGGTCACCCGCCCGCTATTACAGTTGACCCGACAGGAAACGGGTCTGTTTTGTCACGACTTCGGCCTGTCTGTCTGGCATGACAGCTCGAATGAGGACTTGTACTATCGCCGTAATCGCATTCGTCAGGAGCTAATGCCTTATTTGCGATCGCACTTTAACCCCAACGTCGAAACCACCCTGGCCCAAACTGCCGAAATTTTTACCGCCGAAGTCAGCTACCTAGAAGCTCAGACTGATCAGCTATATGCCGATGTGGTGGCTCCCTTGGAGGACGGGTGGTGTATCCATCGCCCATGGTTTGGGGCGGCTCCCTTAGCGCTCCAACGGCGGGTGGCTCGGCGACTCTTGCAAACGGTACTGCCCCAGCAGCCAAACTTTGAGCATATTGAGAAACTCGTAGCGCTAGGGAATGCCCCCCATCGCAGCCAGACGGATCCCTTTCCGGGGGGGTGGATTGCCAGGGTGGAGCATGACCAAATCCGATTACAGCGGTAGAACGATAGCTGGACAATATAACTCTCAAAGAGGCCCTCTCCCTGGAAGCGAAGATCAATCCGCTTTAAGCTATAGGAGAAAACTTCATTGGTATACTATGCGCTGGTTTTTGGCGGTTGTTCTGGGCCTATGGCTAGGATGCACATCCCTATCATTACCCGCCACAGCCGATAGCCCACCTGACATTGGCAGTCTCCGCAAACAGGCCTTTGAACTCACCAGTAAGGGCAAATTTGATTTGGCTGAAGCTGTGTGGACCCAACTTCTGGAGGCCTTGCCCGAGGAGCCAGCCCTATGGAGTAACCGGGGCAACGTGCGAGTGAGCCAAAACAAAATTGAAGGGGCCATCAGCGACTACGCCCAGGCGATTTCCCTGGACCCACTGCAGCCGAATGCCTATCTCAATCGGGGGGCTGCCTATGAAGCTGCAGGCAATTGGCAAGCGGCCATTGATGACTACAACCGAGTCCTGAAACTATCCCCCAATGATCCAGCGGCCTATAACAATCGGGGTAACGCTAAGGGTGGTCAGGGAGACTGGAACGCTGCCCTGAAGGACTATGAGCAGTCAATTACCATTCAGCCCAGTTTTTCCTTAGGCTATGCCAACTACGGCATAGCCCTGTTTGAGGTGGGCGACCAGGGGCGCTCACTGCAGGTGCTGAAAAGCCTAGCGCGCAAGTATCCCAACTATGCGGATGTGCGGGCTGCCCTGACCGCAGTGCTATGGGAAACGGGCCATCGCGGAGAAGCCGAAAGCCAGTGGGCTGCAGCTCGTGGTCTAGATCGGCGCTATGCCGATCTAGACTGGGTGCAGCATGTACGTCGTTGGCCCCCTTCGTTAGTGACAGGGCTGGAGCACTTTTTGCACCTCTAAAAGCGAGGTACTAGCTACAGCGAGCCTTGATTCCCTCAAGGCTTCAGGAATCACTTAGCTTTCCCGTGAATTTAACCGTACAAACATACAGACGCTAATCGCCAGCTTCAAAAATATTTACAATTCTCAACTTATCTTTATTAAAAGCCCCTTGTTCAGGGTAGGCATTTTGTCTAGGTAATGTCATGCCTGGTAAGGGTTTAGGGCTCTAGCGATGGTGTCAGCTAATGCCATGGCAGAGGATTTCAGTCTTTCTACGATAGGAGTTCATGGAGTTGAGATTAATACTTGTAAGGCCATGATGTTGCTAGGGTGTATCCAATGGGCACCCCTATCGTGTTAATGGGTGTTTACTGAAAATAGGCAAATTTCCCTGTATCTACTCTGTATCTTCTGTATCTACTTTGTATCTTCTGTATTAATAGCTGAGCTTTCAGAGTTGTGTGGTTCCTGGGATCTAATTATGGTTCTCCCTCATTATCAGTTTGAGCGCTTTAAATGCACGATTTAGGCGATGTGTTCCTCTAAATGCTGATATGTCTAACTTGCTCTAGGCTCTTTGCTCAAATGTATTGGATCAGCCCTGGGGATGTTATTGGCACCTCCTGCGAATACATGACGCATCAAGGCCAGTAAGAGTTGACGAGTGTTGTCGCTGCTTGGACTTCTTTGGTTCCTGGGCATTCTTTATGTACTACAACACATCTTTGAATCACAAATTTACCCAGCTACTATTTTCTAGCTTAGAGCCCTCTGGGCTTGTCGCTCAGACCGAGGCTCAGCCTGCTTCTCCCATTCAAGAAAAATTGAGTCAAATTTTTGTACCCTCCCTTAGGATGGCGGATTGTCCCAACTCTGATCACAATCTGGACAATGTTCAGCAGTTGCAGCAGCTGTTACAGCAGCAAATTCGCTTACGGGAAACCATTCAGCGGATTCGGCGAGTGTTAGATGCCCACCATATCCATCGGGTTGCTGTGCAGGAACTGCTGGACTTTTTTAAGGCGGATTGGGTGTTTGTCCTGGGCAACGGTCCTAGTTTGCGTCAATGGGGTGATGCGTCTTTACATCCCATGGTGATGGATTCCTCGGCCGCGTTGAAGACATACCTGGAACTAGAGACGGCGGTTGTAGAGCAGGGCCAATCATGCCCAATTGCGGTGGATGGGCAAACGCTGGAGCAGGTACCCATGTGCCAAGATTGGTTGAGCCAATATCCGGGTGCTTGGCTATTGGTGCCCATCTATTTGATGCATGTCCATCAAATAGATGGGCACCATTTGATGGATGCTCCGCTCATGGATGTTCACCAGCGGCAGGGGGGCAATGGAGGTGAGCCCTGGGGACTGGTAGTCATCGGCCGGAAAGATCCAGCTAGTCGGTGGTCCTTAATGCAGCAGGACCAGGCGCAGATATTGGTGGATGAAGTTGCCATCGCCCTTGATCACAGTCTGCGCCATGAAAAACTCAAACAGGAAAAGCAAGAACTCCAAGCCCTGGCACTGACCGATAGCCTCACGGGGCTAGCCAATCGTCGCCAGTTTGATCGCTATTTAGCTGCCGAATGGCAACGCCTAGCGCGGGAGCAGCAGCCCCTTACTCTAATCCTTTGTGATATCGATTATTTCAAACGGTATAACGATTCCTATGGTCACCCCACAGGGGATATTTGCCTAGCCCAGGTCAGTGATGTGCTCAGGCAATGCACTCGTCGGCCAGCGGACTTGATTGCCCGCTACGGCGGCGAAGAATTTGCCGTGGTTTTGCCCAATACCCATACGGAAGGTGGGCACCAGGTGGCCCTGGCGATTCAGCAGCAGCTGGCGAAGGCCGCCCTGCCCCATGACACCTCCGATGTGAGTGGCACCGTTACCCTGACCATGGGTATTGCCACGGTGGTCCCCCAGCCCCAGCTCAATTCCCAGGATCTAATACAGGCAGCGGATTTAGCGCTTTATCATGCTAAACAGCAAGGTCGCGATCGCATCTACGTCCACGCCCATTACTGCGTGCGTGAGGATGCCCCAAAGGACAGCACCCCGCCCAAATCACTCCAGCCCAGCCTGCTCGATTCTTAACAGCCGCCTGTCGGAACTTACTGGTAGTGGCTTACTGGTAGTTAACAAGGCGGGCAAAGTCATCGGCTTCTAGGCTTGCACCACCTACCAGGGCCCCATCAATTTCAGGCTGAGCCATGATTTCATCCATATTAGTCGGCTTAACGGAGCCACCATACTGGATCGGCACGTTTTTATTCGCCAACTGAGAACGAATTAACCAACACACCCGGTTAGCTTCCTCCGAAGCACAGGTATCCCCAGTGCCAATCGCCCAGATCGGCTCGTAGGCAATAATTAATTTACTTTGGTCGACACCGACTAAACCCCGCTTGATCTGATTGACCACATGGGTTTCCGTTTCCCCCGCATCCCGCTGCTGCTTGGTTTCTCCAACACAGAGAATCGGGGTGAGGCCTTCGGCTTGGGCGGCTTTTAGCCGCAAGTTTACGGTTTCATCCGTATCCCCAAAATACTCCCGTCGTTCACTATGGCCGACGATGACATAGCGCACACCAATCTCTGTCAGCATTTCTCCAGAGATTTCCCCGGTGTAGGCACCAGATGACTCCCAATGGACATTCTGCGCCCCAACCATCACCCGTGATCCATGGAGGGTTTTAGATAGTGAAGCTAGGCATGTAAAGGGAGAACATAGAATAATTTCTCGATGCTCAGGGGTGGCCTCCAGCTGAGGCAAAAACCCAGTTAAAAACTCCAAGCTGTCTGCCTGGGTTTTATGCATCTTCCAATTACCAGCGATAACAATTCTTCGCACGGATGTTTCATTTCGCTCGCGACAGTGCATCCAGCATCCTACCGAGAAACCTTAACCCAGTGCAAATAGAGTCAGCAAAAAAATAGACGCTGCAGCCATCTGCAGCGTCTACCAAACTCAAGTCAAATCAGCAATTTACCTTTATTTCGTCTACTCAGGGGGGAGGCCTGCCGCTTCTCGCGCCTTGGCCGCTTCATCCGGGTGAATGTTGAGACGAGTCAGATTGACCCGGCCTCGACCATCGATCTCCCGAATTTTAATCAACACTTCCTCGCCCAGGTTGACTTCATCCTCAACTTTGTTGACGCGGTAGTCGGCCAACTGCGAGATGTGGATCATCCCTTCTTTGCCAGGGCGGTACTCCACAAACGCCCCGATGGGAATAATCCGGGTGACCTTACCCACATACACATCCCCAGCGGAGGGTTTGAACGTGATGGCCTCGATCAGGGCTTGGGCCCGTTCAGCCGCTGCTCCGTCAATGGACGAAACAGTGATCGTACCGTCGTCGGCAATATCTACCTTGGCACCCGTTTCCTCGGTAATGCTCTTGATTTGCTTACCACCAGGGCCAATCACCATGCCGATCATCTCGGGATTGATCTTGAAGGTGAGTAATCTAGGGGCATAGGGAGACAGCTCTGCCCTCGGCGAGTTGATCGCCTCCATCATTTTGGAAAGGATATGTAGCCTGGCGGGCCTAGCCTGATTGATGGCTTCGGCGATGGTTTCCATGGGCAGGCCGGTGATTTTCATATCCATCTGCAGGGCTGTAATGCCACTGTCAGTACCGGCAACCTTAAAGTCCATATCTCCAAGGAAGTCTTCAATCCCTTGGATGTCGGTGAGAATCCGGACTTCGTCACCTTCCTTGATCAAGCCCATGGCTGCGCCGCTCACGGGTTTACTCAGGGGGACCCCCGCATCCATCAGGGACAGGGTGGAGCCACAGACTGAACCCATGGATGTGGACCCATTGGAGGACAGCACCTCGGACACAACCCGGATGACATAGGGAAAGTCAGCCATGGAGGGCAACACAGGCAGCAGAGCGCGCTCTGCTAAGGCTCCATGGCCCACTTCCCTACGCCCTGGTGAACGCATGGGGCGAGTTTCTCCGACCGAGTAGGGAGGGAAATTGTAGTGGTGCAAATAGCGCTTTTCATCGTCTGGATGCAGATCGTCCGTCATTTGCGCATCGCCTGGGGTACCCAGGGTAACCACAGACATCACTTGAGTCAAACCCCGATTGAACAGACCTGTGCCATGGACACGGTTCGGTAACACTTGGGTGCGACAGCTAATGGGTCTGACTTGGTCGAGCTTGCGACCATCTACCCGCACACCCTCTTCCAGGATTTGGGCGCGCATCAGCTTTTTGGTCAAAGACTTATAGGCATTGCCAAAGGCTTTGCTATCTTCAGCCACGGCGATGCTAATGGGGTCGTCTTCAGCCAGCTCAGCGATCTGGACGCCAATTTCAGCTTTGAGAGCATCGAGTTTTTCATCTCGTTCGGGCTTAGCCAGTTCAAACTGCTGCAAAACAGCTTTGATGCCATCGGTCGCTTTATCGGCCAAAAAGTCAGCCAGGGTAGGATCTTCTTCTGGCAGGGGCAGGATCACAGGCTCAATTCCCAGCTCAGCCATCAGATCTTTCTGGGCTTGGATAATGTCCCGGACGACTTCATAACCAAAGTCAATGGCTTCAATAATGTCTTGCTCAGGCAGCTGGTTAGCCCCCGCTTCAATCATGATCACACCGTCGGGAGACCCGGCGACGATCAAATCCAAATCCCCATCTTCAATTTCTTTATAGGTAGGGTTGATGATGAAGTCATCGCCGATTAAGCCCACCCGTACTGCTGCCATGGGACCGTAAAATGGGATCTTAGCTAGCAGGGTGGCAATGGAAGCCCCCGTGGCGGCTAGGACATCCGGCGGGACATCATGATCCATGGAGAGGGTGGTGGCGACGATTTGAATATCGTTCCGCATCCAGGCTGGGAAGAGGGGACGCATCGGTCGGTCGATCAGTCGGCTCACTAAGGTCGCCCGTTCGGGGGGACGTCCTTCTCGGCGTAAAAATCCACCCGGAATACGACCAGCTGCGTAGAGTCGCTCTTCGTAATCCACTAGCAATGGCAGAAAATCGATGCCAGCGCGTGGGGTAGATTGGGTGGCAGTCACTAATACAGCGGTTTCTCCAGATTCAATTAGGACTGCACCGCCTGCCTGGGGTGCCAAAAGACCCACTTTAAGTCGAATATCCCGCCCATCAAAGGATATTAACTTGTCAATTTCTTGCATTTGTAACTACGTCCTTCTTACTTCTTTCACATTTGTTCTTTGGCAATCCTAGCACTGATGTAGAACAGTTGTTTCCTCTTCAAAAAAAGATGCGGTTGGGGGGATGGAGATACTTTTAAATGAAGGGGATGATGCCTTTCTATCAGGGCTTATGGCGAGGCTGACTGGGGCTATAAAAGCCTTGTAATCGGCCTAGCACTGGTCTACGTGGCCTAGTGAAACCATATGCTTGATCAGGATAAAAATTATGCAAAAAATTAGAAACTATTTTGTTTTCCGAAATCGCTTTTATCAGGACGAGTTCTAAATCTTTAGAAAAGTTTCTGAAGTTATCCTGCCTTGAGTCTCAGACTTGAGGCTGATATTTTGGCACCTCTCTTACCTATTCATGCTGGGGGATTTTGCCTGTAGTTGAAATTCGGTTCATATTTGCTATGGTCAGGGGAAAGATACCCTTATATGGGTACGTTTGAGGCACTTGAGTCGTATATGAATGTCTTGGTAACAGGTGTAGCTGGGTTTATTGGTTATTTTGTGGCGCAGCGGCTGTTGGCTGATGGGGATGTTGTATGGGGCATTGATAACCTCAATGACTATTATGATGTGTCCCTTAAGCAGGGTCGGCTGGAGCAACTGTTGCCCCACCCTGGGTTTTCGTTTTTATCCTTGGACTTGGCCGATCGGGACCAGATGGATGCCCTATTTCAAGAGCAATCGTTTGATCGGGTGATTCATCTGGCTGCTCAAGCGGGTGTGCGCTATTCTCTCAAAAATCCCTATGCCTATGCGGATAGTAACTTAGCCGGGTTTATTCACATTTTGGAAGGATGCCGCCACAGTGGGGTGCAGCATTTGGTCTATGCATCTTCCAGTTCTGTCTATGGGGCCAACCGCCAGGTGCCTTTTGCCACCACTGATAATGTGGATCATCCGGTGTCGCTCTATGCGGCGACGAAAAAGGCCAATGAGTTAATGGCTCATTCCTATAGTCACTTATATGATTTGCCCACGACGGGGCTGCGATTTTTTACGGTCTATGGTCCTTGGGGTCGACCGGATATGGCCTACTTTAAGTTTGTGGATGCGATCGCAAACGACCGACCGATCCAGGTCTACAACCACGGCAAAATGCAGCGCGACTTCACCTACATTGACGACGTCGTCGAAGGGGTGGTGCGGGCCATGCGGCATTTACCCAACCCCCTGCAGGATGAAAACTTTAATACCGCTGCCCCCTACAAGCTCTATAACATCGGCAACCATAGCCCCGTAGAGCTGATGCGCTTTATCGAAATTATCGAACAGGCCATGGGTAAAACGGCCATCAAAGAAATGCTGCCCATGCAGCCGGGGGATGTGACGGCAACCTATGCAGACGTTGCCGACCTGACCGCTGATGTGGGCTTTGCCCCCAGCACTCCCCTAGAAGTGGGCATCGAATGTTTTGTTGCCTGGTACAAGGACTATTACAAACTGGCCTAAGCGCTGGGCCTGCGCCGCAGGCTGCGATAACCCAGGACACCGGCAATGGCCACGATCAACAAGTAAGGACTGTAGGCCAGCAACCACACCCCGAGCTGCATTAATCCCACCGTCAGATCCCCCACCGACTGAGTGGCTTCACCCCATGTGGCACCAATGGTTTCACCTAGGGGCCGCCCCATAGGCTGGGAGGCGACAGCGGCCGCCAGGGTTAAATCGATCGTGGAGTAACGCACTTGGGTTTGCAGATTTTGCACACGAGCATCAATTTGCTCGATCTGTTCTCGCACTTGCCCTAGCTCCCGTGAAACCTCCAATACATGGGAAATTTCCCCGGAGCGTTCCATAATTTTCAGCAACGACTCCTCCGACTTCCGCAGGTTCCGCAGCCGCGCTTGGGCATCAACAATTTGGGTGGATACATCTTCGGCACTCAGGCCCTGCTGCTGCACCGTGCCCAGTTCCCCCAGGGCGGCAAGCAGGGGATCTAAATTTGCCTGGGGCACTCGAATCCGCAGGTAGGCGGTGCGCTGTATGGTTTCAATCTGATTGTCTTGCAGATCCAAAATATCCCCCTGTTGAGCCCGAATAAGTTGTGAGGCACTCTTGAGGCTGTCATCAATGGAATCGACCACCAGGTTAAGTTGAGCCTGCTTAATTAATTGCGGTTGACCAGCAGTCACAGCTGGGGTGTTGGGAGGTTCTACCGGACTGCTAATGTTTGCGGAGCTGCCGTCTGCTTCTGCAACACCCTCTGGCTCCGCAGCAGGAGCTGCGTCCTGACTGACTAAAATATTGGCCGATCCGGCTACTTCCGTCGACTCCGCAGGAGCCGCGACTTTAGCACTGATATCATCGCTGAACTCGTTAGCGGCAGCACAGCTAGCCAAACTAGCCAATGCCATAAGGACTACTAGACCGGATCTGATGGACTTTGCCATGGTTTCACTTGCTCTTTCATGGGGTTCTTGGCCCCAGTATGGACAAGGGCTTGAGCCGGCTGCGCTGGGTTACAGAATTTGCAACCAACCCCAGTCGACCAGTTTTTATATAGCTTTGGTCACATTGGTTAGGACAATTCATATTCCTTGAAGGCGTTAAGCTGCACCACCAATGCGACGCGCAAACGTCCTAATGCATTAGGACGTTTGCTATAAATGGTTGCAGCTGGAAAAAACTCAGAAAAACTGAAAACCCCCGGCTTCTATTCCAGAAACCGGGGGTTTAATGCGGATGAAAGGACTTGAACCTTCACGTCACGAAGACACTAGAACCTAAACCTAGCGCGTCTACCAATTCCGCCACATCCGCTTGCGAATTCCATACTATCAGAGAATTCGAACAAGTTATAGACGGTTCTCTGGAATAGACAAGCCTGTCCTAACCAGACCATTATGATGATGTGTACATGTGGTTAAGCCGCAACACAATAGTGGCTTAGACTACTTAGTAGCTACTATATATGTGATTAATTGTGTAGATGGCGATTATTGCCTCTACAGGCGCAGTGGGAGAAACCTAGCGGATGGGAAAGGTCGTCGGTATTGACCTCGGTACTACCAACTCAGTTGTCTCAGTCATCGAAGGTGGCAAACCGGTGGTCATTGCCAATATGGAGGGGATGCGCACCACCCCTTCTGTGGTGGCATTTAGCAAAGAGGGAGAGCGCTTGGTGGGTCAGATGGCCCGTCGGCAGGCCGTGCTTAATCCCCAAAACACCTTTTATAACGTCAAACGTTATCTGGGGCGTAAATATACGGAACTCAGCTCCGACTCCAAGCGTGTGCCCTATACCGTGCGCAAAGACGAGGAGGGAAATATTAAAATCCGTTGCCCTCGGTTGGATCGGGACTTTGCCCCGGAAGAAATTTCAGCCATGGTGCTGCGGAAACTGGCAGAAGAGGCCAGTCGCTATATGGGGCAGCCGGTTACCGGGGCGGTGATCACGGTACCTGCTTACTTTAACGATGCTCAACGCCAGGCGACCCGAGATGCTGGACGCATCGCTGGCCTAGAGGTGAAGCGGATTATCAATGAGCCGACGGCGGCGGCCTTAGCCTATGGTTTGGAGCATCAGTTTAACCAAACGATTCTGGTGTTTGATCTAGGCGGTGGCACCTTTGATGTGTCTATCTTGGATGTGCGCAACGGGGTGTTTGAGGTTAAGTCCACCAGTGGGGATACCCAGCTGGGTGGGGTGAACTTTGACAAAAAAATCGTTGACTGGTTGGCCGATGAATTTTTGGAAACGGAAGGGGTGGATCTGCGCCGGGATAGACAGGCCCTACAGCGACTGACGGAAGCTGCTGAGAAGGCCAAGGTAGAGCTTTCTGGTTTGCCTACGGTGGAGATCAACCTGCCGTTTATTACGGCTACCGCCGATGGCCCCAAGCACATTGAGAAAAAGCTATCGCGATCGCAATTTGAAACCCTCTGTGCCGATCTAATTGGTCGTCTGAGGTCACCGTTACAACAGGCTATGAATGACGCTCGCCTATCCCCCTCCCAAATTGATGAGGTGGTGCTGGTGGGCGGCTCTAGTCGTATGCCCATGGTGCAGCAGCTGGTGCGGTCCATGCTGAGTAAAGAACCTAGCCAGAATGTAAACCCCGACGAGGCAGTGGGGGTAGGGGCAGCGATCCAGGCTGGCATCCTGACCGATGAAGTCAAGGACATTATGCTGCTGGATGTCACTCCCCTCTCCCTTGGTTTGGAGACCATCGGCGGTGTAATGAAAAAGGTGATTCCCCGCAACACCACCATTCCAGTACGACGCTCCGATGTGTTTTCCACCTCTGAAAATAATCAGACCATTGTTGAGGTTCATGTCCTCCAGGGTGAGCGAGAAATGGGGGTGGATAACAAATCCCTCGGCCGGTTTAAGCTGATGGGCATTCCCCCCGCTCCGCGCGGTATTCCCCAGGTGCAGGTGTCCTTTGACATCGATGCCAACGGTATTTTGCAGGTTTCGGCCATGGATAAAACCACGGGCCGCGAGCAGAGCATTACGGTGCAAGAAGCCTCGAACCTCTCTGAGGACGATGTGCAGGCTATGCTGCGGGAAGCAGAGGAATTTGCCGATGTGGATCGGGGACAGCGGGAGCGGATTGAAAAGCGGAACCGGTCTGAAACGCTTACCTTTCAGGCGGAGCGTGCCATGCGGAGCGTTTCTATTGACTTTGGGCTGCAATTTGCGCGCGATCGCAAACGCCGTATTGACAACCTGATTCAAGACTTGCGCGATGCCCTCAAGCGCGAAGATGAGCGCATGATCGACATGATTCAATCCGAGCTGCAGGATGAACTATACGAACTAAATCGCGAAGCCTACCTATACGACGCCGATAACGACTCAGGCAATATCTTTACCCAGATCGGCGACACCATCAAAAAAGCCTTTGAAGATGACGACGATTATAGTCGTCGTGACTACGGCTGGAATGGCCAACAACAAAGCCAGTGGGATAGCCCCAGTTGGTCTGCTGGCCGCCGGGATAACCGCAGCGGCTGGGATGATTGGGACGATAGCTGGAACCGTCCACCAGCAGGCGCTGGCGGTGCTGGTGGCGCTGGGAATCAGCGATACGATGCCCAACGCGGTGGCTATGGCAGTGGCTCTGATGGTGGTGGCTATGGTCAGAATCAAGGCCGTGGCTACGATGCCCCGAGGGACAATTACGGCCAGAACGCCTATGGTCAAAAAGCTGACTACGATCAATCGTGGAGTGAACCCAGTCGCAATGGTCAAGATCGTAGCAGTCAAGATAGTTACGACCAAGGTAGCTATGGCCAAAGTGGATATGGTCAAGGCCAAGGCCAAGATAGCTATGGCCAAAGTGGATACGGCCAAAGTGAATATGGCCAAAGTGAATATGGCCAAGGTCAAGGCCGTTACAACCCAGACAATCGTCAAAGTAATCGGCCAAACGAGAGGCAAGCCTATGGCAATCAGCCCTATGGTCAGGGTGATTACAAGGCATCAGGCAGTGAACCAGATTGGGATCAGGGTCGTACCCAAAATCCTGATCGCCCTGTGTTCCCTCGCAATCAAGACCGACAGTCTGGTGGTTGGCAGTCGGCCCCCAGGGACCCTGTAGGAGGCGCTGGTACTCCACCGTCGCAAAAACCAGATAATTGGCAGTCTCCCCCTCCGTCCGATCAGGCCTACGGGGACCGTCCTCCATCCCGTGCTCCGGGTCGTGACCCTGGGCAGCGGAACTACTCTCAAGATGCCTACCCTCAGAATCAACCGGCGGGCTATGGTCAAGGTGCTAATGCTCCCCGCCAATCTTATGAGTCTGAGCGTTATCAGCAAGGCCAATACCCGCGAGACCAGTACCCGCAAGATAACTATCGGCAGGAGACACCAGCTGAGAATTCAGCCTGGGGGGGTGGTCCTGACCCAGGTCGGTATGCTCCGCCCAATGCCGGATACCCCTCTTCACCCACCGCCAATCCCTATCCAGCTAGCGTGCCTCCTGGAGATACTAGCGGCAATCGTTGGACCGCCAATGCCTCCACCGCCAATGTCTCTGTGGATGACGATCCCTGGGCAGATCAACCCAGTGAAGCGGCTAAAGCTCCACCCCAGGGAGACTCGGCAAATCCTGGCCGCACCCCTAACGATCCACCGCGTTATAACGATGACGATTGGGGCGACCAGGACGAGCGCTGGTAAGTCGCAGATCTAGCTATGCAAAATTTTCGAGACTACTATGAGATTCTCGGTATCGCTCAGACTGCTGACGCCCCTGCCATCAAACAGGCCTATCGTAGACTTGCTCGACAGTTTCATCCCGATCTAAATCCTGGTGATCAGGAGGCAGAGGAGCGCTTTAAGGCTCTAAATGAAGCCTATGAAATGCTGTCGGATAGCGATCGCAAGGTCCAGTACGATGACTATCGCCGCTACTGGCTGCAGCAAAAGTCTGAGGCGGACTATCGCGATTTAGAAGACTTCAACCACTTTGTGGATCAGTTACTCAATCGCCAGGGGGTGCCTAAGCCACCACCCACTTCTCCCCAACCGCCCAAACCCTTCAAAAAACAACCTATCAACCAAAACCAGAATCACCCCCAGCGTCGTGATGCGGAGGCTTCGCTGCAGGTACCCCTAGAGCGAGCGTTTCAGGGGGGAGCTGAGCGGGTCCGCCTGGAAGATGGACGGGCACTGGAAGTCGAGATGCCCCCTGGCATGGTGACGGGGCAGCGGATTCGGCTGAAGGGTCAGGGTATCAACGGTGGCGATCTTTATCTCAATATTGTTGTGGAGCCCCATCGCTTTTTACAGGTTCAGGGGCGGGATGTGGTGTGTTATTTGCCCATTACCCCCAGTGAAGCGGTGCTAGGGGGGGCGGTCACAGTCCCCACCTTGGATGGTCCCGTACAAATGACGATTCCAGCTGGAATTCAGTCGGGCCGCAAGTTACGGTTGGCTGGTAAAGGCTATGGCCGCATTACCGAAGAACGCGGCGATCAAATTGTTGAAATCGAGATTGCTGTGCCGAAACTCCTCAGCGATCAGGAGTCTGAACTGTATGAAAAACTTCGCGCCATTGAATCCTTTAACCCCAGGGCCCATTTGATGGTTTGACCTGATGGTTGATGGTTTAACTCCACGGCCGTTAACCTAATGGCCGTACCTAAGGACCGAAATAATTCGGAGCCTGACCTGGAACCCACTTGATGTTGCAACCAATACTGGGGACCTGGGGCATGGTCATGGGCTGACCAGCCAAAACGGCGTCAATGGCGGCCCGTAGGTCTTTGCCAGTGACCGGTTTACCATTGCCAGGGCGGCTGTCATCCAGCTGTCCTCGGTAGGCCAGGGTCAGGTGTGCATCAAAGAGGAAGAAATCGGGGGTACAGGCGGCGGTGTAGGCTTTTGCGATCGCTTGGGTTTCGTCATAGCCATAGGGAAACTCAAACCCTTGGGTTTTGGCCTGGGTTCGCATGTGTTCGGGCGCGTCCTGGGGATGGGTGGCAATGCTGTTAGAGCTAATGGCCAGGATGCCTAAACCGTGAGCTAGATAGTCCTGGCCGATTTTGGCGAGTTCCTGCTCCACATGCTTCACAAAGGGACAGTGCACACAAATAAACATGATTAGCAGTGCCTTACGGTCTGCGAATGTCTCGAGGGTAACCGTGTCACCCGAAACCACATCCGTTAATACAAATGCTGGGGCCTGGGTGCCAAGGGCCAGCATTGTGGACTCAACCATCACCATGGCAAATACCTCGCTTTAGATCCATTGTGGGGGCTAACCACCAAATGACATGGCGGTCATCACTAGGGCAGAGAGTAATAAACCAGGGCTCAATAGTAAAACAAGGGTTAGCAGCTCATGCATTTCCATGGGGTTGGTTTTCCTTTAGTGGGGATGGGGGGAAGTCGGTAGCCTTAAATTAGTTACTCAGACGTTAGTTGTTTGGACCTAATGGCTGATAACTAACGTCCAACTTCCACCCATCATGGCTGATGGATCGACAATGGGTGGGGAATTTTTATCAAAAATACGGGTCATTCTTGACAAATTGTCTTATGCTTTAACCTCTAATCATGTCGTTTCATAGCTGCGGGTCAGGCCTATGGAGTTCAGTCGCTTTTTTTGTCAGGGTTTTGGGGGCAGTCTGGCTACCCTCATGCTAGCTGTTTCACCAGCTTGGGCAGAGGAGCTGAATAACTGGGCCTTTGATGCGGCCACGAGTGAGCTGACCTTTTCTTTGTCGGATGAGGTGTTTCCCCAGTTCTTTTTGCTATCGGAGCCTCCTCGTCTGGTGCTCGATATCCCAGGTACGGAAGTCGGAACGATTGAGCCAGAGCAAATTTACAATGGTGCGGTACAAACGATTCGGGTGGCCCAATATACTCCAGACCAGGTGAGGGTGGTGATTGAGTTGAGCCCGGATATCGTGTTATCCCCTGACCAGGCCGATATTCAGTTTGATGACCGCGATGGTATGCGACATTGGCGTTTTCGGCCTCTGATTGCTGAGGGTGACACGGCGGTGGCAGTTTCCTCCACGACACCTACAACAGAACCGAGTTCTAGCCAGGGATTGAGTCTGTCGGCTGCTAATTTACAGCCATCTGGACAACAGCCCACTACAGCATTGCCCATTGACCCCTATGATCCTGATGCTTCTGGTGCGGTGGTTTCTGTGCCGCCTCTAGAGGACTTAGCGGTTGATGGGTCTGGGGGAACGACTGCGATCGCAACTGCGGTGGTTTCTGTGCCGCCTCTAGAGGACTTAGCGGTTGATGGGGCTGGGGGAACGACTGCGATCGCAACGGCTCCAGATCTCCCTCCCATGACTGTGCCAGAATTGGAGCAACCCGAGGCCGAGCAACCTGCATTCGACCAACCTGAGACACCAGCAGTGGCTACAGTTCTAGACAATAATCGGACTAGTTTGCCAGATATTAGTGCCAGAGTAGAACCGGAGACATCTGATGTCACAGAACTACCCAACCCTTCAGGACCCGAGAATGCGTTGCCAGATATTGCAGTGCCAGATATTGCTGTTTTGGAGGTGACTGAGCCTGGAGACGGGCTTGAAGAGATTGCCCCTGAAGAGATTGTTCCTGGAGAGGTTGCTCCTGCAGAGATTACCCCTGTAGAGATTGTCCCTGCAGAGATTGCCTCTGAAGAGATTCCACCTGTTACAGCCGTGGAGGTTGTCCCGGCTCTTGAGGAGATCCCAGTTGTTGCCGCTGTGTCTGCAGACTCTGGGAATCCCACAGATATCTCTACGGTGGCCGAATCTGTGCCTGTAGCCGAATCTGTGCCTGTGGCCGCACTTGCTGCGTCTGAACAGTCTGTACCTGAGCAGCCGGTGCCTGAGCAGCTAGTACCTGAACAACCTGTCATAACTGGGTTAGCTCCAGTTGAACTCTCCTTGGTGGAGACTCCAGTGGCTGAGGATAACTCGGAGCGAACCTTTGAGACTATTCAACAGCCTGCAGCTCGGCGCACAATTACGCAAACCCAACAACCTGAACCCTTGACGTTTGGTCAACCACTACCCAGTGCGACTAATTAACGACTAATGAACCTAGATGAGTGATCTAGATTAGCTAATTCTTCAGAGTTTGCTTAGCCCGTCTTGATTTTGGCCCTGGATGATTTTTGGTCCTGCGATTAGATTGTTGCACCGCAATGGGCAGGGTAAAGTGGATCTGTGTTCCTTGGGCTTTACCTTCGGACATGGCCCAAATTTTGCCCCCTTGGGCTTCGACAATTTGACGACAAATGGCCAGTCCTAGACCCGTGCCACCTACGGAACGGCGGAGTGCACCTTCTTCTTGATAAAACCGTTCGAAGACGGTTTCGAGACGTTCCGGTTCAATTCCCCGTCCACTATCGTTGACGGAAACTTCCACCTGAGCATTGTCCTTAACCCTTGCCTGGATGGAGATGGTGCCGTTGGGTTCGGTAAATTTACAGGCGTTATCTAGCAGTTTTGTCAGGACCTCCACGATCCATTCCCCATCTCCTCGAATTAATGGCAATGCGTCCGCGATATCGATCGTGATGTTGGAGCAATTACGCTTAGAACGACGACTACTGAGGGCAAGGGCGACACATTCCTGCAGGGATAGGGACTCTAAATTCCACTCAATGCGACCACTTTCTAAGCGTGAAAGGGTGAGAAAGTCCTGTACCAGTTTTTGCATGCGGTCAGAATCTTCCATGGCGGTTTGTAACATCACCTGTCGCATGTCTTCTGGCATGTCTGGCTCTGTCAATAGGCTTTCTAAGCAAACTCGAATGGTCGAGAGGGGGGTGCGTAACTCATGCCCCGTGATGGCGATGAGGTTGCTGCGAGTTTGCTCTAGGGCTGCCAGTTGCTGATTCAAGTTTTCTAAATTGGCATAGGATTCAGCTTGTATGACGGCCACGCTCAGTTGGGCGGCCACGGCTTCCACTAGGCTAATGTCGTGCCGACTCCAGGCATGGGGGGGCGAAGTGCCCTGGGGGGCTGATGATTTACATTGATGTAGCTCAATCATTCCCAGCAGGCGTTCCTGGTAAATCAGGGGGACGAGCAAGCAGCCGCTGATGTCCCATTGGTCAAAGAGTGCCTGCACAGCGGAGGTATCGCCGATGGGGTCAGCTTGTTCTCCTGTGTCAGGGTCACAAAGGTATATGACAGATTGCCGCTGGTTGTTAACGGATTGAAATAGGGGATTATCCGACAGGGGCCAGGACTTGCCTTTGAGGGATGGCACGTTAGGCTGGCGAAATTCGTACTGAATTTCAACACTGGTGGCGTGGCTACTGCGATAAATAATGCAGCGACAGGGGGCGATTTCCTGGCCAAGTTCATGGGTTGCGATCGCAAACACCTCGGTCGGATTTAACGACTGGCGAATAGCCGCCGTAATCGAGTTGATCAGCCGCTCACGATTTTCTTGAGCAGCCATGGCTTTGTAGGCTTTGAGCAGCTTATATTGGCTGGCTTGCACATAGGTCACTAGCCGCTGAGCAAACGGATAGGACTCCGTAATTTCTGCGCGACTAGATATCCCTTGGCGTACAGCATCGGGCAAAAAATCAGCCTGGGCCTGGGTAACTTTATCCTTCAGATCTGGCCGGTATTGAGCAATCCGCTGCAACAAAATATAGGCCGCCTGTTCGCACACATGACGGTCCAACGTCCAAATACCTTCAAAGCGGCGACTCTGGTCTAGAGCGGGAGTCCCCGTTAAAACCTTTGGTTTGAGAGTGCTTGGGCTATGCTCGCGGCAGATCAAACAGGCGGTGTAATCTTGTCCTAAAACCACCAGATGCCATTCATCTACTAGGGCATCTTTGGGGTCAAAGGGAACCGTTTCGTGGCTAGCTGCCCCATCCGCAAACCTAGTATCAGCCGCTGCCAGCACATAAAGTTGGGACGTAATATCAGCTAGACGCAGATAGCGATGGGCCTCTTGCCGATAAAATCGCTCCTGCTGAAAACTGGCAATCATCAGGGGGCAGTCGTTTCCTGCCAATACCTGATCCTCCATCGCATGGGATAGGGCCGTCAGCGATGTTTTGAAATACATTTGTGGTCTTAGTGGTGGTAAGACCGCAAGTAACTGATCAAGAACTGAAGCGGGATTGCCCATTCACCCTACTGATATGCCCTACTGATTGTGGGATTGATGTTAGAACCATCTAACCAACTGCTCCTAACCTTATCAGTGCCTATCGGAGCTGCAGGGGAATTGTAACTAAGCTTAGGGGAAAGCAATGAGTAGTTCATGGTAGAGAGGGTGACGGCCTTCACTTTCCTGTGGTTAAAGTGAAGGCCATACAGCAAAGGTGGGTGACTTCCAAACAGAAATCACCCACCTTTGAAGCCCATAGGCTTAGGGAATAGTCTTGATTAATCCCTAAGGATTTGAAGCCCATAGGCTTAGGGAATAGTCTTGATTAATCCCTAAGGATTTGAAGCCCATAGGCTTAGGGAATAGTCTTGATTAATCCCTAAGGACCTAAAGCATTAAAGTAACTTAGTGACCTAAGCAACTCCACCCATATCGCTAGTGTCCTTGAGGAAACCACTATAAGCTTCCATGCCGTGCTCACCAATATCCAAGCCCTTGAGCTCTTCTTCGGCAGAAACCCGGAGACCAGAAGCAGACTTGAGGATTGTCCAAACGATGGCACTGAACACGACAGTGAACAGACCGACAGCGACAATACCAATGATTTGGGAAATCAGCTGGCCAATGCCGCCACCGTAGAACAGACCTGTTTCAGTATTAAACAGACCAACGGCTAAGGTTCCCCAAATACCATTGACTAAGTGTACGGAAATCGCACCCACGGGGTCATCAATCTTGATGCTGTCAAAGAAGCCCACGGCGAAGACCACCAGTACACCAGCTACCAGACCAATAATGACGGCACCCAAGAAACCAACGCCAGCACAGCCAGCGGTGACGCCCACCAGACCAGCCAAGATACCGTTGATAATCATGGACAGGTCAGGCTTACCGCTCATGATCCAGGCGGTTAAGGTTGCCGATACACCCCCAGCGGCTGCCGCTAGGTTAGTGGTCACTGCAATATAAGGCACAGCCGCATCAGCCGCTAGCTGAGAACCAGGGTTGAACCCAAACCAGCCAATCCACAGAATAAGACAGCCCAAGGTGGCAATACTCATATTGTGGCCAGGAATAGCATTGATTTGGCCGTCTTGGTATTTGCCGATCCGGGGGCCTAGAATAGCGGCACCACAGAGGGCAGCCCAGCCACCGACGGAGTGGACGACCGTGGACCCAGCAAAGTCAGAGAAACCAAGGCCGCCTAACCAACCAACACTGGTCCACACCCAGTGACCAGTAATAGGGTAAGCAATCGCCGTTAGCAAGATGCTAAAGATGATGAAGTCAGTAAACTTGATGCGCTCTGCAACTGCACCAGAGACAATAGTCGCTGCTGTACCCGCAAAGGCTGCCTGGAATAGGAAGAAGACAGGCATGGTTAAGTTACCAAACTCAGGTCCATCGGTAGAATAGCCGGACAAAAAGAAGTTGCCCAGACCGATAAACGGAGTTGCTTCATTGAACATGAGACCAAAGCCAATGGCCCAGAAGGCCAAAGTGGCTAGGGCAAATACGATTAAATTCTTGGAAAGGATGTTAACCGCATTCTTCTGGCGGCAGAAGCCGGTTTCTAACATGCCAAAACCAGCATTCATGAAAATAACCAGGATGGCGGCAATCAGCACCCATACGTTATCCAACGCGAATTGCACATTCTCAGGGGTGAGGGCCTCATCCTGGGCATGGGCGGCTGTATTCCAAGTTGCAACAATAACCAGTGCCAGGGGAATACACGCTAACCAAGCCCAAGAAAAGTTTCTGCCAAAAAAGCGCTTGACCATTTGATCAAATGGGGGCGCATAGGTATCCCAGACAGACGACTTACGTCGCTTAACCTTACGGTCGAAATTTAAACTAGACATCTCAACAGACGTTCCTACAACACAATCCAATCAACTAAAACTCACTTTCCTAGACCTAAGCCTAAGGAATGGAGTTTTGGTGTGAGGGACCTTGACAGCTCAAGATACTAAATGACCGGCTATAGGTTCTGGATGAGTGATATGACAATGTCAGATAGTGGGAATACTTAAGTACATACTAAGAATTTCACCAGCGAACTAACTTAGGGTCGCACCACACGGATAAACCATTGGCCTACGTGCACGGATGCATTGTGCATATCTATTAGATAGATTCCACCAATTTCGGCCAAGTCATTCTGTATCGAAGAGCACACTTAATTCGTGTGAATGGGATATTAGGCGTTTGAGGCCTGGAGATTTCTGTTTTTTTTTCAAAAGTTAATATTTTGAAGCGAGCGGAAACACTGAAAGTCAGAGGTTTTTTAATGGAAACTAAAGATTTTGATGGGGTTTCGTTTGTCGAGTCGAGTCGTCGCTTTGGGATGGAAACATTGTTTTTAGGTAAGGATGGGGGCCAAGGGTGTCCAGCTGGTCTTGTTTTTGCAGCACGCTTTCTTCGAGGGCGTGGCGATAGGCTTGGATCTGTTGCAGCAGGTTGGGATCCGACGTAGCTAGGATCTGGGCGGCTAGCAGTCCAGCATTTTTTGCATTGCCAATGGCCACGGTGGCAACAGGGATGCCACCAGGCATTTGGACGATTGAATAAAGGGAGTCTATGCCCTGTAGGCTACGGCTTTGAACCGGCACACCGATGACGGGTAGCGGGGTGAGGGCGGCGACCATGCCAGGGAGATGGGCAGCTCCGCCGGCTCCGGCAATAATCACCTTTAGTCCACGCTCAATGGCGGTTTGGGCATAGTTTGCCATGCGATTAGGGGTGCGGTGAGCTGAGATAATGGCAACTTCATGGGGAATGCCAAAGTCTTCGCAAACGATAATGGCGGCTTCCATGGTGGGTAGGTCAGAATCGCTGCCCATGATGATGCCAACAAGGGGAGAGGTCATAGCTGTGCATGGTAAAACGGCATCCCTGGCGTGATCAGGGTGGATATTGTTAGCGTACCGGGTTCCTATGGGATGATTTGTACAAATATTTGAACGTAAAGGCTCCATGGCAATTTTGCTTAATGTACGACTACCTCATATGCCAGGGCTTCACTGCCTAGAGGTGGTGCGCAATCAGCTGCGGTCTATATTGCCCATGGCTAAGGTAGCTGCTAATGCGGTACAGGCATTTGACTTAAACGGAGACTGGGTATCTCTTGGGGGGGTAGACCTGCAAATTAATGGAGCCTTGGGGCTGGCATTTCCGGATTTGAGTGACCCGGTAGAGCTGCAAAAAACTGCCAGTTTTCTTTGGGAACAGGGGATCGATGCGTTTACCCCAACGTTGGTGACGGCAGACCCTGAGCAGATCCAACGCAGTTTGGCTGTGATCCAGGCCTATGGGGCCAAAGGGTTCAATGATCAGCCCCATCATGCCACCGTGCTGGGGGCTCATTTGGAGGGGCCATTTCTGAATCCGATGAAGGGTGGAGCACACCCCCAGGAATATGTGCAGCCCCTGTCGCTGGATCGAGTCCAGGCGCTACTGGGTTCCTATGGGGATGCGGTCAAAATCGTCACCCTAGCGCCAGAAATGGAGGTCGCTGCTGAGGTGATTCCGTGGTTGCGATCGCACAATATCATCGTCAGTCTTGGGCATTCCCTCGCTAACGTCACCGAGGCCCAGCACGCGTTTGCCCAAGGGGCTACCATGGTGACCCATGCATTTAATGCCATGCCAGGGTTGCACCATCGGCAACCAGGTCTGTTGGGGGCTGCCCTCACCCATTCCCAAGTATTTGTTGGACTGATTGCCGACGGACAGCATGTGTGTCCTACCATGCTAGACCTGCTTTTACGCATTAACCGGGGTCGGTTCCAGGACGGCACCAGCGGTGGTCTTTTCCTCGTCAGCGATGCCCTCGCCCCCTTAGGTTTACCCGACGGCACCTACCCCTGGGACAGCCGTGAGATTGAGGTGGTCAAAGGCACCGCTCGTCTGCAGGATGGGACGCTGTCAGGCACCACATTCCCCCTGCTTGAGGGGGCTAAAAATTTGGTCAACTGGGGTCTGTGCACCGTGGATGAGGCCATTATGTTGGCCACAGACGTGCCTCGACAGGCGGTGGGTTTGCCTAGGCTGGCTCTCGGGCAGACGGCTAATCTGGTTCGTTGGCATGTCCAGGGCAGTAGTTTGAGCTGGCAGAGACTCCAAGCGGACTGAATAATGGCTGATCCTGTTGAATTATGGGGATCTATGCCTATGACCGATGCCCCATGGTCTGGTCGATTACTTCCTAGGGGCTAGGTCTTAAGGGGGCAAAACGTAATAGGATCTGACGGTAGAGAAATCCTATTGACGATTGCTGGCTGAACCTATGACGAGTGCAACTGACGATAAGACCATCGTTCGTGACTATTTCAACGCCCAAGGGTTTGATCGTTGGAGCCGCATCTATGGAGATGGCCAGGTGAATAAGGTGCAGCGCGATATTCGAGAAGGGCATCAGCAAACTGTCGATCATGTGCTCTATTGGTTTAAGCAAGATGGTAATGCTGCGGGTTTGACCGTTTGTGATGCGGGCTGTGGCGTTGGTAGTTTGAGTATTCCCCTTGCTGCCATGGGGGCCAAGGTCTCGGCCAGTGATATTTCTGAAAAGATGGTCGAGGAAGCTAGTTATCGTGCTAAGGAGCTCTTGCCGTCTGATGCTGTTCTGACCTTCGACGCTCAGGATTTAGAGACCCTGGATGGCCGTTATCACACGGTGATTTGCTTGGATGTGCTGATTCACTATCCCCAGGAGAAAGCTGGAGACATGATTGCCCATCTGAGTTCTTTAGCTGAAAATCGTTTGATTTTAAGCTTCGCACCCAAAAATCCTTTTTATATAATGCTGAAGCGGATTGGTGAGTTTTTCCCTGGTCCCAGTAAGGCGACTCGGGCCTACTTGCACAGTGAATCCGAAATTCGTGAGGCTTTGAAAGCTAACGGTTGGGAAGTCAATCGTCAGGAATTTACAGCGTCACAGTTTTACTTTTCTCGTTTACTGGAGGCTGTGAAGGTTTCAGCCTAACGGCGACTGCCGGAGCAGCTAAAGAATCTTATCCAGGGTATCTAGCTGATGGAGGCGAACTTGATTGCGACCGGATTTTTTGGCTGCGTACAATCCTAAGTCGGCCATTTCGACAAGGGCGCTGGGGGGAATCTCAAGTTTTGGGATCAGGCTAGTAATGCCTAAACTCATGGTGACATGGTCAGCCGTGTCAGAGGTGTCATGGGGTAATGCATAAGTATCGAGCTTGGCTAGAATTGCCTGGGCGATCGCAATCCCTTCCTCTACTGATTTATTCGGTAATAGCAGGACAAATTCTTCACCACCATAGCGAGCAATCAAGGCATCCTTCGATTTCACGGAGGTACGGATAGCTTGGGCTACCCGTTTGAGGCATTCATCTCCCTGGGGATGTCCGTAGGTATCATTATATTTTTTAAAGTGGTCTACATCCCCAATGATCAGCGTTAGCGGATGTTGTGCCTTGAGAGCTTTGAACCACCTTTGCTGTAGACTCTCATCAAAGGTGCGACGATTGGCCAATCCGGTCAGTTTGTCATTGGCGGAGAGCATCTGTAGCTGGTTGATGCGGTGGGCCCCGGCCAAGCCAGACGCCAACCATAACCCCAAAAGCATAGGCACTACTGGAAGCCACAGTCCTGTCCAACTGAGGGTGCCGTAGCTGCCGACCAGCACTAACAGGCTGGCCCCAGGGATAAACGTCAGCCGCTGCATGAACTTAGTGGCTCTTTGGGTGAGATAGCCCCCACCGATGGCAATGCCAAGGATTAACGCACTTTCTAGCCAGGTGGGCCAGGTATGGATTAGGGCTCGACCATCGAGGATGTAACTGATAATTTGGCTAGCGATCTCACCATGGATTTCCACGCCAAATTGGATCGGCACCTCATTTTTCTCGTAACGGCTAGCGGTATAGAAAATATCAGCATCGCTCAAGGCCATGTTGCCAATTAGAACGATGCGATCGCGCATCATTTCAGGTGGAAATTGATTTTCCAGGACCTGCTTTAGAGAAACAACGTCAAATGCTTGTTTGTGTTGACGTAAGTTGAGTAATAGTTGATAACCCCCTGCATCGACATCAACATATCCCCCTGTATGGCGTTCCACTGGCAACAGGGGTGCTTGATTGAGAGTTAATACCGATGAATCAGGCTCAGGCGTAATCGGGATTTTCTCTCCGCCTAAATAGTCTAATGCTAGCCGTAATCCCAAACCTTCCAGGACATCAGGGGAGTTTGTGCTGGGAAATAAAAGCCCTCGTCGGACTCGACCATCGCGATCAACAACAATATCGCTGGCTGCAAGTTGGCCTGCAGTTTTAAGAACGTGATTGCCAGGGATGGCATGGCCGTTCTCATGCTCAATTACTTTTTCAATGCCGATGAGATTTGGCGTTTCCTCAAAAACCTTTTCTAAGTCTTTGGTGCCAGGTTCATTGGGTAAGTTTCGATAAAAATCGAGACCAATGACTCTTGGTTGATGACTGCGCACTGTGCGAATCAAATCAGCCATAGTCTGGTCATTAATAGTTGCCGCGTCCAGGTAGTTATCGATATCCGCATCTGTGATACCAACAATGACTAATCGAGGATCTGAAGGTTCTAATGGTCGCAGAGCCATCATTTTGTCAAAGACCCTGAGTTCTAGCGGTTGTAAACCACCTAAGGACCGTATAGCCAAAATACTGCTAGCAGCAATTACACTAGTGAGAATGACAAAACCTCTAGGGTTCCTGAGGTTTTGCCAGAGTGTGCTCCAGACATCTCTGATTGTGTCTGTTTTGACCAAGGGTACCATCCGTGCATGACTTTATCACAGTGTTCTGGCGAACGGTGGTTGCACTCATTGGTTTAGAGACTGACCACCGCTGATAGGGTTATCTCTGATGGACTTTGCCCTTGCTCCAACAATGTTTGCACCATGGTTTCAGCATCGGTAACCCCCTGACTTCTAGCCATTAGTAGTGCAGTAATAGCGTCATACCAAATGCCTTGGTTGGCGTAGCTACTGGCTTGCTCCAGACTAGGTAAATGATTTACATCCAAGGATTCCCGATTTACACGTTCAACGAAACTACGAGCAGAAATTTCCGCTTCGTGTTCCCCTGGGCAGGAGACAAAAACTGTCCAACGATATTGCTTGTTGGTCGTTAAACTATGGTCCTGAGGGATGGTGGCACTAACGAGGGCGGTTTTTTCTAGGGTAATGGTTTGAGAATAGATGGGGGTGGCCACCTCGGGGTCCGAGACATGGAACGTCATGGAAACTGGTGTTGCGGTGGTGATATGCCATGCCAAGGTGGGATTGGCCTTAGTGGTGAGCAGTCTAGATTGATCGCCCGGTACCATCAGGGCTAACTGAGTGGCGTTGTCACCCCCATGACAGCTAACGACTGTGGTCCCTCGTCGTCCACCTGACAATGTGGAGTTGACGCTGCCGCGATCGCTATCAGGAGTCCAACGAATCCGTTCTCCAGCCTGGGCAGGACTCATCAAGCTGAACCCAAGACAGCTAGCAAGTAGGACAGATGATAAACGATAGTTTTTTTTGGGTAGGGCCATGATGCATTGCAAAGTGAAGAACGTGAACTGCGATATGACAGGATACAAGCGTCTTTTAGGGAGACTTGTGGGAAATGAAGTAGTTTTTCAATGGCACTACTGAAGATTTCCGGAGCCTTACAACTAAGGTATCTTTTTCAACTTTGAATCACGTAAAGCTTACTTAAAAAACTAAGGTGAACCCTTGCAGGCTTGGTAAAGATTTTTACTTGCAGTCTAAGTGTTTTTACTAAAATGTGTGACAAAATAATGGTTGACTTGACCCACGGGATTAACGCCATGGATTTCCCACCATCGTGAAGCCCGCCCAGTAGAACGGATGAGCAAAATCTGCTGTTGGTAGATTCCACTCGGCAGGGAGGTCTACATCGCCCCGGGATGTACTCAACGTATTGTTGTTGATATGGGTTTCGCCGCGTAGCAAAGAGAGTTGTGCCTGCTGTATGGCGTCGGAGCGGAGCGATGTATTGGGGAGTTGGGCATAAAATTCTGCCATCAGGGCGAGGGTGCCCACATCTGAAACATTCCATAGGCTGCCCATGGAGGTTTCTATGCCCGCTGCCGCCGCCAGACCGATAAATCCCAGTTCAGCGTCGGGGCTACTCAACGCCGTATTGCAGGCACTTAAAATTAATAATTCTATCTCTGCCCAAGGCATATCTTTCATTTGTTCAAATGTGAAGGAAGAGTCCCAAAACTGAATGAAAGATTCTTCTAAATTACCTGCATTAAATTCTGCATGGGTAGCTAAATGCAATAGGTTAGGGTTTTGAGAAGTTTGTTGCCTTAAAAAGTTGTCGAGGGTGAATGTTTCATTTAGCAGGACATCGTTAGATTGCAGGCGTTTAGCAACCACATCGAGTTCAATGGGAACGGCTGGCAGATCATTCAGGGTTGAGAACTCTTCGACCCCAGCAATTAGGGGGCTAGGTGTAGAGTCAATGTTGCCAATCTGGAGTTGGGTCAGACCCATGCTGGGAATAAGAGAGACACTATATTTCTCGATCACAAAGCGATCACCTTTCATCATGGTGGCTAAGGGAATGTTTCTCAGTCCTTGATCAAGGGAGTACATCACATGATCAATTTGTTTTTCGGCCAAGTCTTGCTCTAACGGATCCAACAGCCAGTCATACATTTGTCGTGCTAAGGCTTGATAGCTGACAGAATCTTCTGGATCAGAGGCGGCTAGCCGGAAGAGTTTCGCCTGTTGGGTTAATTCAGCGCGCGATACATCAATCAGCTGTTGCACAGGCTCGCCCGTAGCCGTTACCAAAAGCAGTAGCAGCTGATCGTCTGGGTTAGGTGCTTGTGTAGTGCGGGGTAGGACAAACTTGTCAATGGAGTTTTCATTGGTGGGAGTCTGGGGCACAAAAGTAGCATAAATGACGGCTGTGTTGGTTTGATAGGTTTGATTAGCCTGGTGCAGAATGTCTTGTACAGAGGGTAAGGTGACTGGCTGTGTTTGGGATAGTTGCCAATACCGTTCGTACTCCTGACTAAAAGAGTCTTCCAGATATTGAAAGGCTTCCTCGTCAAAATAGCGCAAACGACCATTGGGTGAGGTCGGCGTTATTGGGTTTTGCCCAGGATTGAAAGCTTGTTCGGATTGTTCCTCTTGTCTGAAGATACTGTTATTGTTCAGGCTAACGAATGAGGTGTCAGCGAGAGCCGCCGCTGGAGACTGCTGTTGGGGCGTGGAGGGAAATGGCCCTAGGGTATGCGGCTGTGGTGTAGCGATTGGAGTTTGGGGTTCTGGTTCTACTGCGGTCGGAATGAGACGAGTGTTAGGTAGAATATCGCTTTCGACTGCACCGATATCGATGGTGTCACCGATAATTCTTGGCTGCCCATGTTGGTCACGGGTAGTGGCGACTGAGTTATGGCCAGCGTTGGCAGCGGGACTGCCATTGAGAAGCTGGTGGGAAGGGAGAGGGCTAAGATTGTTGTTGAGGGATGTAATGATTGGATCGAGGGGAGCCCTAGTTGTGCCCACTAAGGTACTTAGATTAAAACCCGTGCTACCTTGATCGATGCCAATTAGGTTATGGCCTTGGTCGCTAAATTGGCCTTCCACATCAGGGTTGATGGGAGCCCTGTTGTTGGCCACAATGGTGTTGGTTAACGCTGGAATTTCAGCCGTAACTTCATTTTCAGAGATGCCGCCGCCAGAGCTAGTGGCGATATTTTCTGCAATGGTGACATTGGTGAGGGTGGTTGGACCAACTGTACGGATGCCACCTCCGGTCATTGCTTGATTAATGGAAATAGTGCTGTTAATAACAGTTAACTCGGCTAGTCTTTCTAATCCAACAAGACTGGCGTTTTCAATACCCCCACCTTTAGTGGCTGCTTGATTGCCGACAATGGAGCTGTTGGCGATCTCAACCACAGTTTGAGCATTACTAGCCAGATTCAAAATGCCACCGCCATGAGTGGCTGATGTATTGTTAGCGATCAGGCTATTGTCAACTATCAGGCTACCTCCATCCGTATTCAAAATGCCGGCACCGCCATTTTGGTCTACTCCTGTAGCTTGGTTGTTAGCTATAACATTATCTAGTAAGTGCATATTGCCACCATTGTAGATACCACCGCCACTTTGAGCGCTGTTGCTGGTAAAAATGCCAGTGCTAATCATACTGGTGGCATTTGTTTGATTGTAGAGTCCACCGCCCTCACTAATTGCCAGATTTGAGCTGAAATCCACGGTACTGAGGGTGGCTATGCCACTGTTGAAGAGTCCCCCACCGCGATTGGCGCTGTTGTTTTCAAAGGTTGAATTTGAAATGGTTAGCGAGCCTCGGTTGTGGATAGCACCACCGTCTCGAGCACTACCGATAACTTCGTTGTTGGCAAACGTGACATTGCTGATGGCAACATTATCCCCAGCATTGCTGAGTCCGGCGCCGTCTAATGTGCTGGAGCCATCTTTAATGGTTAAGCCAATGAGATTAATGTTATATCCGCTACTGGTGATGTCGAAGACCTTATGGTCACCGACCCCATTATTATCAGTGTCACCACTAATGAATGTGCTGTCTTGTCCTTGGCCTATAAGCGTAAGGGGGTGATCTAGAGTGATGGTATCTCCCTCGCGATAAATTGTTGCGGCTAAGTTGACTGTGCCTCCATCAGTAACAGCATCTACCCCATTTTGAATGCTGCCATTGACACCCACATTAACGGTGTTAGCAGTTCCAGATAACTGACCACTGCCCTGAAGAGTAATACGTTCATTGAGATTGAGAGTAGCTGTATCGAGAAATAGATTACTACTGATATCATTGTCGCTGGTATTAATGGCTGCATTGACATCAATGGTGTCAGTGGCTTGCAAGATGACATTTGTGCTATTTAAGGCACTAACAATGGTAAGGGCATTAATGGTGCTGGCGGTGATGTCATTGGAGTCAGTAACGATAGCTCCTAATCCACCTGTATCAACTATGGTGAGGTCAGTGGGATCAAGGAGCCAGATGCCTGTCTCTCCGTGTGGGGCAGTAGTCACAACGGATGCGTTTTCTCCAATCCTCAATCGCTTTAGCCCTGAGGTTTCTACGAGACCACCGTCTCCTGTTGCGGATTGGGCTGAGATGGTGCCATCAAATAGTGTGGTGCCGTCTGACCAGACAATGACTTGACCACCATTGCCCTGGGTGGCATCGGCCATCAGGCTAGCAGTATGAGTAATCTCGACTTGAGACGCCTGGGGTAATGCCCGTTGGCCTTGATAGTCGCCACCGATACGGATGTGGCCACCTTGGTTACTGCCGGAGGCGTCTAGGAGGCTATTGGTTACCTGGATGGTATTGCCTAACAGATTGATTTCACCACCCGTGGAGCCTTGGGTAGAGATATTGCCGGTGTTATAAAGGGTAAAGGACGGTGGAGATGCGGCAGGTATGTTACCGGAAACCAAGGCGATCGCCCCGTCATGGTCAATGACTAAGCTGCTGCTATGGTCAAGATTACCCCCTGTAATCATGGCTGCTAAAGAGTCTGACGCACCATCGCTAGCGGTGATCTCTAGGCTTAGTAAGCCGTCACTCTGCCCCAGATGGATGGTTTGTCCGGGCTCTGCTGCGAAGAGGGTGACTTCCCCATCGGGGGCTATGAGGGTACCGGTATTGGTTACTTGAGGCGCTAGCAATCTGATGTGTTGGCTGTCTAAAACGGTCAGTTGCCCATGGTTGACGATGCTGCTGGGACGACTAAAGCCAAAATGGCTGGGCGAGGTAACCAACGTGCTGTAGTCAGGATTGCTAAGCACTTCAAACCACTGGGTGTCATTACCTAGGTGGGTGGCCGTAGTGGCGGTGAAGGAGCCCCTGAGATCCAGTTGGGCATTGGGACCAAACAGTAAGCCCGCAGGATTGATCAAGTACAGGTCGGCCTGGCTGCCTGTCACCTGTAGTAGGCCATCAATGGTGGAGGCTCTACCACCGATGACCTGGCCGATGACGGCCTCGGTGCTGGGTAGGGTGATGAAGTTGGCTGTTTGTCCTTGGTCTAGATTGAATTGGTCAAAGCTGTGGAAGAGATTGCCTGCTGCTTGAGTCCCACCGTTAATGTCAATGACCCCTTGGTCTGAGATGAGGGTCTGGGTTGTTTGGTCAGTGGGCACGATGCTCTGGGCTAGCAAGGGCGAATGATCTGCTAGGACAATGCCGCTGCCCACCACTGGTAGTAACCCCAATACCACGATTGCTTTAGCGAAGGTGTCCATGAGTAATGTCAGCCCCAATCGGGAGCGATTAAGGATGTAAATAGATGACAGCAGCGATTTTTGGGAAGATTATCGCTGCTGAAAAGGGAAAGAAGAGTCTGTATGGGAGGAGGATAAGGGGGTATTCCTGTTTATATTGTCCTCTACGAGACTTTGAGATCAGCTGATAGACCCTAGGTATAAGTGACTAACTTGGATTGAAGTTTTGCTAAAGCAGAACAATCAAGTTTGATTTAGTCAGCAATCCCTCAGGCAGAATGACGGGGCATTGTTTACCCTGGAAGGGTTCGTTTTTAAGTTGCGTCATGACTGCTCGCCTATGTATTGCGATCGCATCCATCCTAGGAGGACTATCCGTGGCCGGGGGAGCCTTTGGAGCCCATGCCCTCAAAGCCCAGCTAACCGAAAAGGCTTTAGCTACCTTTGAGCTAGGCACGCGCTACCAGATGTATCATTCCCTCGCATTACTATTGGTGGGACTACTCTGGCTGCAACTTCCGAGTAATAGCTGGTTCAGCTACGCCAGTTGGGCCTTCCTCATTGGCATTGTGATCTTTTCCGGCAGTCTCTATGGCCTCAGTCTGTCTGGGATCAAAGTGCTAGGTGCGGTGACTCCCATTGGGGGTCTGGCCCTAATCATTGGTTGGGCTCTTTTAGCCACAGCTGCGTTCTCTCTGACAAACTAAAGTACGTCGTTGCTGATTGGGGGCAATCCATCAATCTGAGCGATCTGCTGACCTCACTGCTGTTGGTCGAGAGTGACCAGATTCAATCCTGCCAAACCTGCCAAAGATTAGTAACGCCAACTATTAATACCCTTTCACCTTCGCTATGTGCCGTTTACTTGCGTATTTAGGAGAACCCATCCCCCTTGAAGATCTTATTTTTAAACCTAAGCATTCCCTAATTGTTCAAAGCTATCAACCCAAAGAACTAGAGGTGGCTCTGCTCAATGCCGATGGCTTTGGCATCGGCTGGCACCACCCAGACGATATGGCAGCGGAGCCCTTTGTCTATCGCAATGTCTTACCGATCTGGAATGATGCGAATTTGCCCCACCTATGTCGGTACGTCCGATCCCGGTCCTTCGTTTCTAACATTCGCAGTGCCACCCCAGGGCTACCCCTAGACTTTAGTAACTGTCAGCCGTTTCGCCATGGTCAGCTGCTATTTGTCCATAACGGCTGGATCGATCAATTTCGCCAAACCCTCTATCGCCCGATGCGAGACCTGATTGGGGATCTGGCCTATCAAAATATTTACGGTCTCACCGATTCCGAACACATATTCGCCCTGATTACCCATTTACTAGAGCTAGAACCCCAGGTGGGATTGCTAGGGGCTTTAGAACAGGCCATTGAAATGATTCAATCCTTGGCCAATAAGTATGCCGTGCGGGTGTCGGGGGTGATTGTACTGAGCGATGGTGATCAGTTGGTGGCCGCACGTTTTGATAACCAGGCCAAAGCTCCCTCGTTTTATCTGCTACGCCAGCCCAAGGGCATTATCTTGGCCTCTGAACCTTTATTCGAAGGGGAGTGGGAGCCCCTGGCCCAAGCCCATAGTTTGACCGTTGCTGCTACCGATCTTCAACCCCATATCCATGGTTTTTCTTGCACTGCCTAACCCCGGGGCTGCCGATGAATCGTAACTACCTGTGGGCGGGTAAACATTGCAAATTGTGCGATCGCACCCAATACCCCCATAGCAACGATATAAAATACGACGGTAGAAAATTGGCACAATACTTTGCAGTCCTTACTCTCTATCGCCCGTAGGATAGACGCATTTACCCTCCAAATAGGCAAGTTCGCCTACTGGTTGGTACTGGTGATGATTGGCGTGGGCACCTGGAATGTGCTCGGTCGCTACCTCGGTAATCTCGTGGGCCAAAACCTCAGTTCTAATGCCCTGATCGAAACCCAGTGGTACCTATTTGATGTGGTCTTTTTGCTGGGGGCCGCCTATACCCTGCAAAAAAATGGCCATGTGCGGGTGGATGTGTTTTACGATCGCTGGTCCCGGCGGGGTAAGGCCCTGGCCGACTTCATTGGCACGGTGATATTCCTCATTCCCTTTTCCGTCTTAGTGCTTTATTTCTCTTGGGGGGCCGTGATCAAGTCCTGGGCGGTGTGGGAAAATTCACCGGACCCCGGAGGACTGTTGCGCTTTCCCATCAAAACGATGATTTTGGTCAGCTTTGGGCTGCTGATATTACAAGGCATCTCGGAAGCGATTAAAAATTGGGCCATTTTTTCCGGCCACTTACCAGCGGATGACACTGTCCATACCCTAGAGCAGGGGGTGAATGATGCTGATTGATTGGCTGGGGCCAATGATGTTTGCTGGTACCCTGGTGCTGCTATCCCTGGGATATCCCGTTGCTTTTTCCCTGGGTGGGGTGGCCATTCTATTTGGCCTGTTGGGGATTTCCCTCGGGGTGTTTGACCCTATTTTTATGACCGCGATGCCGCAACGCATATTCGGCATCATGAATAATTTCACCCTGCTGGCCATTCCCTATTTCATTTTTATGGGGGCAATGCTAGACAAGTCCGGCATTGCGGAAAACCTGCTGGAAACCATGGGCAGTCTGTTTGGTCGGTTGCGGGGTGGGTTGGCTATTGCGGTGGTGGTGGTGGGCGCACTGCTGGCGGCAACTACTGGAGTGGTTGCGGCAACGGTGGTGACCATGGGCCTGATTTCCCTGCCCACCATGCTGCGCTACGGCTACAACAAAGATGTGGCGACGGGAGTCATTGCTGCGTCAGGTACTCTGGGGCAGATCATTCCCCCCAGCATTGTGTTAGTGGTGCTCGCGGATCAGCTGGGGGTGTCCGTGGGGGATTTGTTTTTAGGCTCATTTATCCCCGGTTTGCTAATGGCTGGGACCTATGTGGTGCATGTGACGATCCTGGCTTTTGTCCGTCCGGACCTGCTGCCTGCCCTCCCGCCGGAGTTATTGAAAATTCGGGGTAAAGCCTTGGCCCTCAAGGTATTGAAAGTCATGGTGCCGCCGCTGGTGCTGATTTTGTTGGTGTTGGGCAGCATCTTCTTTGGGGTGGCCACACCTACGGAAGCGGGGGCTTTGGGTGGGGTGGGGGCGATGGTGCTGGCTGGGTTTAACCGGCAGCTGACGATCCGCAACCTGCGTGAGGTGTGTGATAACACGCTGCGTACCACCACCATGGTGATTTTCATTCTGTTGGGCTCGACGGCCTTTAGCCTAGTGTTTCGCGGACTGCGGGGGGACAGTTTTATATTTGATGTGCTGACCAACTTGCCCGGTGGTGAGGTGGGTTTTTTAGTGGTCAGCATGGCGACGGTCTTTTTCCTGGGCTTTTTTATTGACTTCTTTGAGATTGCGTTTATTGTGATTCCCCTATTTGCGCCGGTGGCTCAGCAGTTGGGGCTGGATCTGGTGTGGTACGGGGTGATCATTGGGACCAATTTGCAAACGTCGTTTTTGACGCCCCCCTTTGGGTTTGCCCTGTTTTATTTGCGGGGGGTGGCGCCTAAGGAGGTGTCCACAGGGAATATTTATCGCGGTGTGGTGCCGTTTATTGCGTTGCAATTGCTGCTGCTGGTGATGATTATTGTATTTCCAGGTTTGGTGAATTGGCTGCCGTCGCTGAGCGGGTAAACTCCAAATGTCCGGGCGTTGCGCCTCTACAGTCGTCAATGTGGCCGTCAATGTGGTCGTCAATGTTTAGAACATCTAAGACTGTGCTTATTGCTGACCATGACCCTTGTATTAGTGATCACTAGCTATTGTTGATGAGTGGATTCCCATGGAAAATGCGTTAGGCGGGCGACGAATTCTTTGGCTGCAAGTTTTAGGATTGGCTATGGTGCAGGGGTCGATTTCCCTGACGTGGGTTATTTACAATCTCTATTTAGATGATTTGCTGCTAACGCTTGGATTCTCAGCGGGGTTGGCCACCGTACTGCTAGTGATTGAAAATGCTATAGGGGCGGTGATGGAGCCCCTGATGGGGACTTTTTCGGACCAACGGCAGCGTTGGGTCGGTAGCTCCTTTCCGCTGATTGCCCTGGGGATGATTGTGTCGGCTGTATGCTTTTTGGCGATTCCGTTAGTGGTGTTGGGGGGCGCGTCCCTGAAGGCCCTGCTGCCCTTTGCCTTGGTGGCCTGGGCCTTGGCGATGACCATTTTTCGCAGTCCAGCGCTATCGCTGCTGGGGCGCTATGCTTTTGGAGCCGACTTGCCCCAGGCGGCGAGTCTATTGACCATGGTGGGCGGTGTCACGCGGGCGATGGTCCCCCTAGTTAGCGGCTTTATTTTGGGTTTGGGGCCCTTGGCGGCGTTTTCTATTGGCACGGTGGTGTTACTGGTGGCTGCCTTGGTGCTAGGGCAGGTACAGCCCAATCGATCGGTGTCTAGCTCTCCGTCTTCATCGGTGGTCAATGGCCAATTGCAATGGGCCAATCTGCCGTGGATATTTGGCACCGGAGCTTCGGTGTCTGTGGGGCTGAGGCTATTGTTGGGCAGCTTTCCTAAGGCGGTATCTGCCACGGGATTTGGTCGGCCGGAATTGATTATGGTGGTGCTGTTTGTGGTGGTGGCGCTGAGTGCTTTGCCCTGTGGGCAGCTGGCGACTAAGCTGGGGAATCGCAAGGCGATGATATTTGGATTTGGTGGGCTGATTGTAGCGACTGGGGTAACCAGTGTGATGGGGACGGCTGGGGCGGCTGTGTTGGTTGCGATCGCAATCGGCATAGCCTTCAGTCTGGTAGGTAATGGCACCCTACCCTATGCCCTTTCCATGGTGCCCCCCACAAAAGCAGGTTTAGGTACCGGTCTCTACTTTAGCGGCGGAGCGGCAGCCATGAGTGTGTTGGGCAGTATTGGAGAGGATTTGAGCCTAACCGTCTCGTTAGTAGTCGCTGCTATTAGCTTTGCAGCAGCAGCAGGCTGTATTGTCGCCAAGCAGCCATAAAGCCTGTTTGGCCGCGCTCTATTGTCATCCGGATAAACTTTGATTTGATCTTTACGATGGGAGGCAAGGCCAGAGCATCGTTAGGCAAATGTCGTTCAGGCTGCTTTCTCTAAAGCGGTTTTCCCCCTGGGGGGTATTGAAGTGCAAAAAAAGAAGTGTTTCAATAAGAGGCCGCTTTAGGAAAACGTTATGGATAGAAATCGGTTGTGGAGTGTGGCTGTTATCCCATGCTTATTAGGGGTTGTGGCTTGTACTCAGTCGCCCGAAGTTCAGGTTGGCACGCTAGAACTGCGGGCCAACGGCGAAGACTTTATTCGGCAGGGATTTACTAGCAAAGACGGCTGGCAAATCGAGTTTGACCACGTTTATACCAACATTAAGGACGTGGTTGCCTATCAGTCAGAGCCTCCTTTTAATCCGGAGGCGGATGTGAACATTACCGCTGAGACCAAGGCCCTACTACTCACTGACTCAGCCAGTGTGGACTTGGCCGAAGGTGACAACAACGCTGCGCCTATCCTAGTGGGGCAGGTAGAAACTCCAGCAGGCCGTTACAATGCCCTATCTTGGAAGCTGGTTTCAGAAAACGCACCATCGTTGGTACTGATCGGCACCGCCACCCGTAATGGTGAAACAATTCCGTTTGAAATTGCCATGAACCCATCGTTTGAGTTTTTCTGCGGTGACTTTATTGGCGATGAGCGCAAAGGGATTTTGGACCCTGGGGGAACGGCAGAGGTAGAAACCACCTTTCACTTTGACCATCTGTTTGGTGATATCGATACCCCTGAAGATGATGTACTCAATCAAGGAGCACTGGGCTTTGACCCATTTGCGGCTTTAGCACAGGACGGCACTGTGAATGTAACTCCTGAAGACTTAGAGGCAAAGCTCACTGGGGCAGAGCAACTCCAGCTCGCTGATATCTATCAGGGGCTGGGACATGTCGGTGAGGGCCACTGCCGCGCCGAGGCAATTTAAGCAGCCTTAGTACGAGCATCCAGCGCTTGCCGCGCCGAGGAAATTTAAGCAGCCTTAGTCCGAGCATCCAACGCTTCCAATCGAGTGGCTTGAATATCTGCAACAGCTTTAGTCTGATGATTCAGGTGCTCAAGACGCAGCTTGTGAACGCTATTTTTAGTGCGGGCGTCCAGGGCATCTAGACGAGCCGCTTGGATGTCGTCAATAGCCTTAGTTTGGTGATTCAGATATTCAACCTGGATTTTGTGTTCAACCGTTGTTTTAGTCCGAGCATCAAGGGCTTCTAAGCGAGCTTCCTGAATGTTATCAACAGTCTTAGTGCGGGCATCAAGAGCGCCTAGGCGAGCCGCTTGGATATCTTCGATAGCCTTAGTCTGGTTGTTGAGATGCTCAAGGCGTAGATTGTGGACAGAATTTTTAGTGCGGGCGTCGAGAGCTTCTAAGCGAGCAGTTTGAATATCGACATTAGCAGGCTCAACAGCAGAGGCTACGGGAGCAACCGCAGCTGCAGCAACAAGAACAGTTAAAGCGGAAAGAAGTGTGCGTTTCATGGTTAAACCCCCTTGAACAATCAATGATTGACTTCATTAATTACAAGAATGCAGGAGCTACCTGAACGCTATCTGACGGGTAACTGAGGATTGTTTAAGGGGCTTCTGAGGTTGGCTGAGGGAAAGTGGTGAGGGGGATCACAACCCCCAAACATTCCTACCCCCCTCATTTGTGTTTTCAGATATGTCACCCCTGTGTCTGTGGGGACCGTTGGATTCTAAGTTGCTTGATTAGAGAAGCTAGCAAAGCCTAGTTCGTTGATGCGGTTCCAGCCGTAAATTGAGGTGCGGAAGGACACCCACTGATCGTAGATCTCCTTAAAATCGGCATCCTGACTAGCGTTTTCTTCATAGATTTCAAAGGCGGCTTTTTCAGCAGCTGCCAAAATTTCATTGCTAAAGGGCTTGATCTGCACGTTGGCTGCCAACAGGCTCTGGAGGGCGGCTCCATTAACCGCATCGTATTTTGCCAGGGTGCTAATGTTAGATTCCATGCAAGCTGTTTTCACAATTTCCTGATACAGCGCCGGTAGCGAATTCCAGGCATCCAGGTTGATGAGCATGTCAAAGGATGGACCGGGCTCCCACCAGCCAGGATAGTAGTAAAACTGAGCAGCTTTTTGCAGACCGAGCTTTTCATCGTCGTAGGGACCGACCCACTCAGCGGCATCAATGGCCCCCCGCTCTAGGGCTAGGAAAATCTCACTGCCGGGCAGGTTCTGAACGTTCACCCCCAACTTGGCCATGACCTGGCCGCCGAGGCCAGGAATGCGCATTTTTAGGCCCTGGAGGTCCGCAGCGGTATTGATCTCTTTTTTAAACCAGCCGCCCATTTGAACGCCCGTATTGCCGGCGGGGAAGTTAATGGTGTTAAAGGTAGCGTAGAGCTTTTGCATTAATTCCAAGCCGCCGCCGTGGTAAAGCCAAGCGTTCTGCTGCTGGGCATTGAGGCCAAAGGGGACGGTGGTGCCAAAGGCGAGGGCTGCACTTTTGCCCACATAGTAGTAAGAGGCACTGTGGCCACATTCCATGCTGCCTTCTTCAACCGCGTCTAGGACCTGTAAGGGGGGGACGATTTCGCCGCCAGCATAGGGTTCGATGGTGAAGCGACCATCGGTCATGGCAGCGATGCGATCGCACACAATTTCCGCCGCGCCAAACAACGTATCCAAAGATTTGGGCCAGCTAGTGGCCATTTTCCACCGCACCGTTGGCAGGGCCTCTCCATCACCAGCCGCAGAGGGAGCGGTGGATTGTTGGGCACAGGCGGTTAACGCGGCAGTACTGGCAGCACCGGTCAAGCCATAACCAATTAACTGTCTACGTTTCATAGCAATTCAGCACCTTACACGTGGGTTAAAACCGTCGGTTCGTATTGGTTGATACCATGTCGCCTGGAAATCATTAAATCACTCTGTCCAGAGGATTACTCCCCTTGGCAATAGTCGTTAATAAATCAGGCGTGGAAGGCTGGGCAAATTCCACTGTCCGCCCCCAAATGCGATAATGCCTAGGCTGTCTGTGATTTGCTAAATGACGCTAAAGCGGGTTGTTTTATCGATTTTGACGGGCCTTGTGGCGCTGGTGGTGGCCTCATCGCTATATGAAAGTTTTTCCCAGCCCCAGGTGACGGGACAGCTACAGCTGTATCAAAGTGATTTACTGCTGCAAGCGTCGGCCTGGGATGGACTGGACGAGGACGAGTTTAAGCAGTTGGGCAATGCCCTACTGGGGGCCAAACCGTTAGAAGTGGTCACGAAGCAGTATGAGTCGGTGCGTAAAGAAGCGGCGGAGGGGGTGGTGCGATCGCAAAAACAGCTCGCCCTTCAAGCCAATGCCATTACCCCCCAACCTGAAAAATTTAAGGCGGCCATTACCCAACAGCAAACCCTGATCGATGCCATTGACCTCAAGCTGGGCATCCTGGCCACTGAACAAAGAAACATTAACGATGCTCGTCAGCGTTGGCAATCCCTGACGGAGGGCGCTGGCCCCACGGCGGATGTAGCCAGTATTTTATTGGGCCTATGGGCGACACCGCCGGCCATTTCCCCTGGGGCTGAAACGGCCATCACCAGCCAGCTCAGTGGCTGGTTTCAGTACCGCAGTTTAGAAAAGCTTTACACCCTAGATAACCGTTCCATGGACCTGGCTCAGTTGGCTGCACAAGAACAAGCAGCGGCCCAATCCAAGCTGCTGAAACTATCCGCCGTGGGGGCGATGCCCGTGTTGGGTTGCATGGCCGGCGTGGGTCTGCTAGTCTTCCTGGTCGTACAGTGGTTTACCAACCGTGATCAGTCGCTTTTAGCGAAAGCCGTTGCACCTTGGGATGTGCCCTGGGACGGTGAAATTATTTGGCAGGTGCTGATTGTTGGCTTTTTCTTTGTGGGACAACTGCTGATTCCGCTGGTATTACAACTGTCAGGTCTGAACTTTGCGTCCACGGGCAGTCGTGGACGAGCGCTATATTCCATGATCTTTTATCTGTTAATGTCGGCCAGCGGCATTACGGTGCTGATCGCGTCGATCTGGACCTATCGGCCCTTACCCCAGGATTGGTTTCAGTTCAAAGTATTCGATCGCTGGCCCCTGTGGGGAGTCGGGGGCTATGTGGTGGCCCTACCCCTGATGATCGCGATCTCTGCCCTGAACCAACAAATCTGGCAGGGACAGGGAGGAAACAACCCCCTGCTGCAAACGGTTTTGCAAGAAAGCGATGTTGTTGCCCTCTTGCTATTTTTCCTGACGGCGGCGGTGGCAGCACCTGTGTTTGAAGAGATACTTTTTCGGGGCTTTTTACTCCCTTCCCTCACCCGGTATATGCCCGTTTGGGGAGCGATTTTGTTGAGCAGCTTTATTTTTGCGTCCGCTCACCTCAGCCTGTCAGAAGTCATCCCCCTAACCTTGTTGGGGGCTATTCTGGCTTGGGTCTATACGCGATCGCGCAATTTACTTGCCCCCATGTTGATCCATAGCCTGTGGAACAGTGCCACTTTGGTGGGGCTGTTTTTACTCGGTGGCTAATGTCCCAGAGTCATTGGCAACAACAACGGCTGATCCTGTTTGTTCTATGGACACAGTACCTGGGCATGGTGTCTAATGTGGTCTTCCATGAAGCTGGAGATAAAGTAATAGCCATGGTCATACCCCGTCTGCATCCTGAGGGTTAACGGTTGGCCTGCGGCTTCACAGGCTGCCTTGAACACCTCAGGTTTCAGCTGCTGCTGTTCCAAAAATGAATCAGCTAAGCCCTGATCAATCAGAATGAGCCGGTTTGCCTGAGCCTGCTGTTTGACTAACTCACTGGCATCATAGGCTGCCCAGGTAGATTCATCTGAGCCAACATACTTACCCAAGGCCTTCTGCCCCCAGGCACATTGACTGGGGGCAGCAATGGGAGCAAAGGCGGAGATGGATTGGTATTTATCGGGATTACGCAGGCCGCAGACCAAGGCTCCATGGCCCCCCATGGAATGGCCAAAAATACCTTGTCGGGTCGGGTCTGCGGCAAAACTTCCATGGATCAGGGTGGGCAGTTCCTCGGTCACATAGCTGTACATCCGATAGTGCTTGGCCCATGGTTCTTCGGTGGCATCCACATAAAAGCCAGCGCCACTGCCAAAGTCCCAGCCCTCCTCGTCCGGGACATCATCTCCCCGGGGGCTAGTATCGGGGGCCACTAACATCAGGCCATGGTGGGCCGCATAGGCTTGGGCTCCGGCCTTGGTGATGAAATTTTGCTCAGTGCAGGTGAGCCCTGCTAGGAAATAAAGCACGGGTACTGGTTTGAGCTCGGCCTGGGGTGGCAGATACACCGCAAACTTCATGGGGCATTGGCATTGCTCAGACTGGTGACTATAGATGCCGACAGTGCCACCAAAGCAGCCATGCTGACTCAGTAATGTGATGGTTTGACTTGGTCGGTTTGCCATGAAGAATCCCAGTTTGTGTTTGGTATCACTATCTCATCCTCGATCGGGAGTCAGCAACGCCACCGTTGGCGATCAAATGACGATCACAGCAGAAGTCTATCCCAAAACACAAGGCTTGATTGCCAAGTAAAATTAACACCCAATACGGGCACCGATGAAAATGGCGTTGTGACTGAGCACCCTGGCCTGATCGTCGGCACATTCTCGGTACCCCTGACTCCGGTGCGCTGAATGGTTTACCGCTGAACTTTACCGGGGCTGACTTAACAGCACCGGGGTATCAGGTGGCCCGCTTCCGGGTAGAACCAGTGGTGGACGTTTTTTCTTTTTTGGGTGCATCCGATTGGATATGGCAGCCGTATACCTAAGGAAAGCTGCTCAGTAGAGTTTTAGTAGAGGTGTGACTCAGGGGCTGAGGATTTGACCCAGGAAGTGATCTCCGTTGTTTCTCCTCTGAATCTGTCAGGTTTACTATGTACGTATTCAAAGGTGCTCATCCTCGGGGCTGATTCCCTGGAATGAGCACCTTTGTCAGTTCATTATCTCTTTCATGTCTATGGGTTTCCCTAAGGGCAAACATCTCTCAGTGCACAGGCATGGAGCCCGTTCTAAATTCGTCCAATGGCTACTGGTAATCCTTTTTGTGGTTGGGCTATCGCCCTGGTGGGTCAACCGGCTATTACGCCTGATGATGACTCGGTTAGACACTGGCCAGCCCGTAGATGCCATCGTTGTTGTGGGACGCGGCAACGGTTATAACGAGCGTCGGGCAGCGGCAGCGGTAGATCTGTGGCAGGCCGGCCGGGCTCCCCATATATTTATGAGCGGTGCTAATGACGCCCCTATTCTGGTCGGCCTTGCTAAGGAAATGGGGGTACCAGATGCAAATGTTAGCGGTGAAGCCTGTGCGGCTACCACATGGGAAAATGCATTTTATACCAAGCGGTATATGCCGTTTGATCGGGCTGCTGCAGAAAAACCTAAAATTTTGCTGGTTACCGATGGTTTACACACGGGTCGAACGTCATTGATCTATCGAAATTTTGGGTTTGAAGTTGTTTCTAAGCCAGTCACGTTAGATGTTGCCCAGTGGCTTGTGCAAATTAGGCGTGAGTTTTTGGCAATCATGTACTACATTGTAAGCAAGCAGATTTTTCCACCTAAGCCTGAGAAAATTGAACGGGCCAGTGAGACTGCTGATCAAAGAGTTGTAAAGTGGCAGTGCCTTGATATGGAAAAGGCATATATTCCCCACGTTAGATGATCGTCCGATTAATGACAGCACAGAGAAAGATCATCACTACCCATAATCTTGAGGAGTAAGGGTGGAGAAAGAAATGATCCCTCACCTCAGATAATTGCTCAAATCTATAGGCCTAGGGCGTAACCGGTGTTCCTCGGCCATCAGTAAAGGGGCTGAAGTATTGTCAGTTGGAGGTTGTAGAGCATCAAGCAGGAAATAGGACTAGAGTTGGAATATGAACGCCAATCTAGTCCCAACAATAT